>JAYVUQ010000448.1:0-5362 GCA_043787785.1 Bryobacteraceae bacterium | reverse complement strand
TTTGACATAGGCGGCTCTGCCAATCACTTCAAAGAAGGCAACATACTTACCTCTGTAGCCACCGCCTTTCAGCCCAGCACTGTGGGCCTGCCGGCCTATCTCGACGATAAAGCCGGGGACAACCACGCGCTGCCCATCATGGCTATTGATGGTTACGATACGTTAGGTCAAGCAGTGCCCGCGTTCACGCATTTTGAATTACTTTCGGGCAAGGTGAACATGACGCACATTCGCGGCCGGCATACGCTGACGGCTGGCATTGACTTCCGTGATCACCGCCGTCTTGGTGGCGACCCTGGCCAAGTGAACGGCCGTTTCCAGTTCTCAAACAAGTTCACCAGCCGCGAGGAGGACACGCTGACCCCCGCCTCGACGCTCGGCCATAGCTATGCGGCCTACCTGATGGGGTTACCGGCTACCGCATCGCTCGACACCAACGCGAACTACGCCCTGCGTAATCCGTACACGGCTTGGTTCGCGCAAGACTCCTGGCGCGTGAACTCGCGACTTACGTTAATTCTCGGCCTGCGCTTGGAATATGAGTGGGGCCGCACGGAACGCTACAATCGCGCGATTGGTTGGTTCGATCCGGCCGCGAGGTTGCCGATCACCGAGGCCGCCCAATCCGCCTATGCGCGTAACCCGATTCCAGAGTTGGCCGAGGGATCGTTTTCCGTGCTGGGTGGCTCAGTCTATCCGGGCGTTGGCGGTGCCTCGGCGAGTTTGCAACGGGGGGAATTCATGCTGTTGCCCCGCTTCGGCGCCGCCTATCAACTGAACCAGAAGACGGTCCTCCGCGCCGGCTACGGCATCTACTTTGACACGCTGAACGCCCAAAATACGGGGCCGGATCAATCTGGATTCAGCCGCGCCACGGTGAGCCCGATCACTAACGACTTTGGCGTTACCTGGCTTTCTGGCAATCCTAGCGCGAGCATTTCGCCGCTGACGAACCCGTTTCCGGTGCGGGCTGACGGCACGCGCTTCGATACGCCGGTGGGAGCGGGGCAGGGATTGCTGTCCCGGACGGGTAGTGGCTGGAACTACTTTGGCGAGTCTGTCCCGCGGGCCCGTCAACAGCGTTGGCGGGTCGATATCCAGCGGCAATTGGGGTCCAATATGATCGTCAGCGTCGGCTATGCCGGTGCTGATTCGGATCAAATTCGCCTGCAGCGCCGTCTTGACCTGCTACCAGGGCAGTTTTGGAACTCGAGCCAAACGCGCAACAACGCTTTAGCCACCAACTTGAATCAGAACGTGACGAATCCCTTCGCGTTGCAGAACTTCAGCGCGCTCCAAGCCAGTAATCCTGTGTTCTACCAGGCGTTAGCTTCGCGCGGCTTCTTCACCAGCCCAACGATTCGCAAAAATACTCTCTTGCGGCCGTTCTCGCAGATGAACGACCTACGGGACAACTCTTCCACCGCTGGCCGCGTGAAAACCCATTCCATCGAAGCCACGTTCCAACGCCGTTTCTCGCGAGGCTTCACGCTGAATGCGAACTACACCGGGCTCTATGAGCGGGATCGCTTGTATTATCACAACGAATTTGACGCCGAGCCCAGTTGGCGCCAGACCAATGCCGGCGTACCCCATCGCTTTGCCGCCACCGGCATTTACGAACTTCCCTTCGGTCGCGGCCGAAGCTATCTGCAAAGCGGAGTCCGCAGCGCGGTGCTGGGCGGTTGGCAGGTAGCGGGCACCTATGAATGGCAACCGGGGGCGCTGCTTGACTGGGGCAATCTGTTCTATACGGGCGACCTGGGCAGTATCGGCAGCGGTACCCGAACGATCGACCGCTGGTTCAACACCGATGGCTTCGAGCGTGACGCCACCAAGACCCCGGCCGCATTTCAGGCGAGAGTGTTTCCCACGCGGGTCGATGGGTTGCGCGGCGATGGCTTGAACCGCATGGACGCGAACATTCAGCGGGATATCAAGCTGACGGAACGTATCGTCTTCCAACTTCGCATGGATGCCCTCAACGTGGCGAACCGTTCGCAGTTTGAAAACCCGAACCTGGACCCCACTTCCACTAACTTTGGCCGCGTCACGAACAACACTTCCAGCACCATGCGATTCCTACTGTTCCAGGCGCGCTTCAAGTTCTGATAGAAAGAGAGTAACCATGCGTATCACCATCCTCCTTGCGGCGGCCTTGTTGCCGGTGTTCGTTGCCGCGGCTCCCGTTCCCTTGGACCTCAGCGCAGTAAAGCCTGGGCCGGTCTCGATCAGCGCCGACGGGGACACGGCCATCGTTCGTTGGAAAGATGAAGGCAACCGCTCCTGGGATGCGACCTTCAATCTTGAGCCCTCCCGTCCGCTGATCGCAACAATTCGCGTCGACGGAAAAGTGGTGCTGCAGAATGCCGTACCTATCTACACTTGCCAAACCGGCAAGCGCCGCGGAGGCTTCGACGAGTTTTTCGATTTCCCGCCCACTCACCCGGAGGGGACGCGCAGTTTCATCGGCACGCTCACCACCACCGCCGCACGCGCGGAGACCACCGGGAACCGTCTGGAGGTCTCTTTTGCGGGCTTCCAAATGGGCATCTTCGCCGGCACGGTACGCTATGTCTTTTATCCGGGCAGCCGGCTAATTCAACAAATTGCCGTAGCTGCCACTGAAGTTCCCGACACGGCCTACTTTTATGACGCCGGACTGCGCATGGCCGTGCCCCGTGATTCGCGCCCTGGCAACAACATGGCCTCCGAAGTGACTTACTACGATACGGAGGGGAAGCTTCAGGTTACGCATCCGAATACTTCGGAGAGGCTGCCCGTGGCGGTACGCTACCGGACGCTGGCGGCGCGGGCGCAAGGGGGTAGCGTAGCCGTGTTTCCCGCGCCGCACAAGTACTTTATGCCGCGCGATTTCACTACGAACATGGGTTACCTCTGGCACACGGCTTTTCGCGGCAACGTATCCCTGGGGATTCGTCAGTTGCCGGACGATAACTCACGCTTTTATCCATGGATGAACGCCCCACCCGGCACCGCGCAGAGAATGGGGGTCTTTTACTTACTAAGTGACGGCGCCGCCCAACCCTTGATCGGCGAAGTTACGCGGTACACGAATCGGGACAGGTTCCCGCACCTGGATGGCTACGTTACGGTGGCCCCCCATTGGCATGTCGCCTATACGGTTCAAGCGATGGCTCAAGCGCCGGGCTGGGTGCCGCCGTTCAAGCCGGTGCTCCGAGACATGGGCGTCGATGCGGCCATGATAGCCGATTTTCATGGGGATGGCCATCCGCAGGATCAAACCGAGCTGCGTCTCAAAGAGCTGAAAGCCTACTACGACTATTGCCGCGCTCAGAGCGATGCCGGGTTTCTGCTGATGCCGTCGGAGGAGGCCAATGTCCACTACGGGGGGCACTGGGCCGTGGCTTTCCCGAAACCAGTCTATTGGATCATGGGTCCGCCGGATTCACCTTCCGGGCGCCGGGAAGAGCCAGGCTATGGCACCGTCTATCAGATTGGCAGTGCCAAGGCTTTACTCGACATGATGCGGCGCGAACACGGCTTCGCCTACCAGACTCATCCCCGGACCAAAGGCTCAAAGGGCTATCCGGACAAAATTCGCGATACTGAGCACTTTCTGGATAATACCTACGTCGGGGCCGGTTGGAAGCAAATGCCCGCGGATATGGCCTCGCCCCGCATGGGTGAACGGTCACTTACCTTATTGGATGACATGAGTAACTGGGGGTTGCGTAAGTTACTGATGAGTGAGGTGGACGTCTTTCAGATTGACCATACGCATGAATTGTACGCCCACATGAACATTAACTACGTGCGCGCGCCAAAAGTACCGGCGTTCAACGAGTACGGTGAGATCCTGCGGACGATGGAGAAGGGGGGGTTTTTCATGTCCACTGGCGAAGTGTTGATGCCGACGCATTCGATTGTCGAAACTGCGCCGGGCAGGCTACGCGCCATCGCCGGTCTCAAGAACACCTTTCCGCTTGAGTTTGCCGAAGTGGTTTGGGGTGATGGGAAGCAAACTCACCGGCGCACCTATCCATTGCAATCGACTCCAGCGTTTGGAACCCATGAAGTTGACTTTACGTTGGATGCGCCGGGCTGGCGCTGGGCGCGGATCGCGGTTTGGGACGTGGCTGGCAACGGGGCTTTTGCGAACCCCACCTGGAATGAGACGCCCGCCAAGTGATCGCCGCGGGGGCAGATCCGGAAACCATTAGATCGTGTAGCCGGCGTCCACCGGCAGGTCGATGCCGGTGATGCCGGCGGCGGCGGGCCCGCACAGAAAGACGACGGCTTGCGCGATTTCTGGCGCGAAGGCCATGCGTTCGAGAGCTGACTTTTCGGGGTCAACCCCACCGAGGGCTTGCCACGCCTCGGCTTCGGAGGGGTGCTGCCGGAAGAAGTCCATCGTCTTCCACATCGGCGTGGCGACTCCGGCAGGTGAAAGGCAATTGACGCGGATGCCCAAAGGCTTCGCCTCCAGCGCGGCGGCTTTCGTCAGCATGCGCAGGCCGGCCTTGCTGGCACAGTAAGCGGCCGCTCCAGCGACGGCCTTGGTGCCGGAGGCCGAGCCAATCAGCACGATCGTGCCGCCAGATTGCATTTTCTGGAGTGCCGCCCGTACGCCGAGAAATGCCCCATCGAGATTCACGGCCATCACATGCCGCCATTCGGCCAAGGAAGTATCGACCAGGGCACTGGCGCTGGATACGCCTGCGCTCAAGACGAGCAAATCCAGCTTTGGAAAAGCGGACACTACCCGGTGCCAGTCGGCTTCGGAGGTCACGTCCAAACGTAAATCAACGCCATCGGCAATATCGACGCCGGTAACGGTTGCCCCGCACTCTTCGAGTGCCTGGGCGACTGCATAGCCAATGCCGGAGGCGGCTCCAGTAACGAGGGCGACCTTGCCCTCAAGACTCGTAGTCATACCAACTAGAATGCGCTGACCAGGCCAAGCAGGACAAGCACTGGGTGCTGGGCCATTGCCGGATGCAAGCCGGGCAGACGCCGCCGGTGTCGAAAGTATGCCAGGAGTGGCCACACTCGCAACCCCATACGTCGGTTTCTCGCGGTTTCCATTCGCATTGGGGGCAGCGGATCTTGGGTCCGGTGACGCCGGCGGTGGAAATCTCTTCTTCGGTAAGGACTAACTTCTTGCTGCCCATACCCCAGTAGATGCAGAAAAGGCGAAACGGGTTCCTTACGCCGTCTGAATTAGTGGATTTCGCGGCGGGGGATAGGAAATGCCCAATTCCGGCGTGTCTATGACGGCTCCGGCTTGGCGTTTTGACTCAAAGGCGGCTGCCAGAATGCCGGTAGTGAGCAAGGTGCGTTCCACAGGATGGGTGGGTTTGCCGGTGATGAAAAAATC
>JAYVUQ010000447.1:0-5399 GCA_043787785.1 Bryobacteraceae bacterium | reverse complement strand
CGTAGCCGGCGTTGGACCAATATCCGGTGGGGGTGAAGGGCAGGTAGTTGGCCATGGCGATGGCGATGGTGAGGAAGAGGAGGGCGAAGCGTTTGCGCACGGTTTTGCCTTTCTGTTTGGAATGCAGAATGTCGGTTAAACCCGCCGGTTGACACCGGGGGCTGGTTGGCTGGGGTAAGTTCGGAGACGGGCCGGGGGGCCGGGTTATCGGGAGTTAGGGGATGGTTAGGCCGAAGCGTTCGGGTTTGAAGGTCTTTTTGTAGCGTTTGAAGTCTTCGTAGATACTGTCTTTCGTGGCGGCATCTTTGCGTTCCAGACGTTGGCCGGAGTTGGCGATGACGTCGAGGAGTTTGCGGTCTTTGGCGACGAATTCGACTAGGGCGTAACGGCCATCGTCACTTAGCTCGGCAGTGAAGCCGGTGATGCCGGGCGAATCGGAATATTGCGGATGCTTGGGATCCTTAGCGGTGCCCGCGCCCACCATGGGGACGATGGCGATGATACGGTCGTGAGTTAACTGAGGATCGACCTTGCGAAATTGTGCTTGGCCAAGTAACAAGGCCGGTAGGGCGAGGGCGAGTAAGAGTTTCATTGATTGCTCCTCCGTGATGAGATAGTGCCATAATTACCGCCCCCCGCAAGTTAATTACCAAAGTAACATTGTGAATTATTGGGGAATGTTGCTCGGAGGCGGGTCGGGAGACCGCGTTATGAACGGTACAAATTTCAGGGCATAAGGCGCACCCACGAAATGAGGGATGGATAGTTGGCTCGAGTCCATTGCCGATAGCTTTTTGCCGCTACACTATCGGGGTATGCTCCGACGCCAATTTTCCGCGCTTCCCCTCCTGGCCGCTCCTACCGCCAAAACAGGCATGCAAGCCGAGGTCTTCCGCGTCCAGCTCAAACACACCTGGACCACTACCATGTCCTCGTCCTCCTATCGCGACGTCCTCTACGCCAAATTCACCCGCGACGGCCTCACGGGCTGGGGCGAAGGCGCGCCCATCGTGCGGTACCAGGAAACAGCGGCCCAGGGCGCGGAAACCCTCAAGTCGCTGCAGGCGTTTTTTGCCACGGTCAACCCCCGCCACTATGCTCGGACGCTCGCCGAGCTATCTAAGAAGGTGACTGGCCAGTACGCCATGAAAGCCGCCGTCGACATTGCCCTCTTCGATTGGCTGGGGCAACGCCTCGGCATTCCCGTTCACCAGATTTTCGGGCTCGACCCCACCGACGCTCCGCTCACCACCTTCTCCATCGGCATCGACACGCCCGAAATCACCCGCGCCAAGGTCCGCGAAGCCGCCGCGTATCCCGTCCTCAAGGTGAAAGTCGGCCTCGCTACTGACGAAGCCACCATCGAAGCCGTCCGCGCCGAAACCAGAAAACCCCTCCGCGTCGACGCTAACGAAGGCTGGAAGAACAAAGAAGAGGCGGTGCGCAAGATCAACTGGCTGGAGGCGCAAGGCGTCGAATTGATTGAGCAGCCCCTGCCCGCCGCGATGCTGGAAGACATGAACTGGATCCGCAAACGGATCCACATTCCCGTCATCGCTGACGAAGCCTGCCTCCACCCGGAAGACATCCCCAAGCTCGCCCCCCATTTCGACGGCGTGAACGTCAAGGTGGACAAATGCGGTGGCCTGCTGGAGGCCTACCGCATGATTCAGATCGCCAAGTCGCTTGGCCTGAAGACGATGCTGGGCTGCATGGTCTCGTCGTCGGTCGCCATCACCGCCGCCGCCCAACTATCGCCCCTGGTCGACTACGCTGACCTCGACGGCAACCTGCTGATCTCGAACGACCCCGCCCGCGGCGTCAAAGTGGTCCAAGGCAAACTAATCCTCCCTACCGGCGCCGGACTAGGGTTAACAAAGGCGAAGTAGGCATCGCCTCCAGGAAAGCAATCGCCTTGTTCCACACCGGCTCCCGGCTGCGAACCAAATGGGCGGCGCCGTACACGCTGTATCGCCGCTGGGCTCCGCGCAGCGCCGCCGCCACTCCCGCCGGCCGTACTCCCTGGTCGATCACCAGCGCGGCTGCCACGTCCAGGTAGCCGATCGCCCGCGCACCCGCCGTCGTGTCAGACAATAGCTCCGCCGCCGCCGCGGCCAACAATCGCGCCGCATTTTCCGGGTCCGCCGCGCGCATCTCCATCGCGCACTCGCAAGCCTGGGGCACGGGCACCGAATGCAGCAACGCAATCGCCCACGCCGCCGGATAGTTCTTCTCCTTCATGTGAATCAGAAACTGCCAGTAATGTTGATGCTTCGCCTCCGCCGGACGGTCGGCCAACAGCAGTTTCCGCCACGCTGGCCAGCAATTGTGCTGCTCCCCATAGCCGATCACCGATTGCAGGTCCGTCGGATGATGGGTGTGCAGAATGGGCATCATCGCCTCGAGCGCGGCCTCCGGCTCCCCCAACTTCAAATGCGCCTCCGCCGCCAGGTAGTTCCAATCGCGCGCCAGCGTCTGCTTGCCCTCTATCGCCCGCACTTTCTCCAAGAAGGCCAACGTCCTCTTCGGCTCGCCGTGCTTCAGAAACATTCCCGCCTGGCTCAATAACTCATACCGGTCGGATGCCCCATATTTTAACCCCACCCGTTCCACGGCATCGAAATCCTTCCACTCCAGGTACAGCCCCTGTGCCAATTTCAGCATCCGCAGGCTGGTCACCCGTTCCTCCCATTTCTGCCTTTTGGGCTCTATCTTGGCTTCGGCCGCCTTCGCCAATTCCAGCCGGGCCCCTTCCCCCAAGAGTTCCTTGAGGTTCAGCACTTCAGGTCCTTCATGCGGGTCCTGCTGGTAGAAGCGAAGGACGTGCGGAATCAAAACCTCCGGCGTCGCGCGGGCCTTTCGGGCCGCCACCACAAACAACTCGAGTGCCGCAGGGATCAGCGCCAGCGGCAGATAGTCGCCCGCACTTCCATGGTCGCCCAAGGTGAGTAAAAGGTTCACAATATCGGCGGCAAGTTCTAGTGCTACATAGGCTTGACCCTGGTCGGCCAGTGCTTGGATCGCCTGTATTTCTGTCGCTACGGCCTTGGTAAACCGCCGGTACTCCGCCGCATTCGCGCTCATATTCGGTCGCTTCAACCGCTTCTTGAGTGAAGCCCGGTAACTCTTTAAATCAATAGACAATCCGCCTTGCAATGCCGCAAAGCTCATCAGGTGCTGCAGGAAACGATCATCCTGCCTCGCCCAGTTCAAAAGCAGCCCCGCCAGCGTGTCGCTCGATTGCTCCCGCAAGATCTTGTCGGTCTGCGCCAGGTCGATCGTCTTGGGCTTCGCCTTCGCTTTCCCCGCCGCCGGCTTCCCCTCCAGCGCCGCTAGCGCCACGGCCACCCCATGCGCGCACAACAGCCCCTGTGTGCCTCGCTCGCAAGCGCATTCGTATTGCAGGAAGCCATCTTCCATCCACAACCGGGTCAGAAACTTCTGCCCGTCGTCCACGTTGGCCGCCGCCTCATCGCTCTCCAGCACCAGCCCGGTGACGTGATGATGCAGTAGCAATTCCTGGCCCTGCTGAAACACCGGAATCGTCGCCAACCGGTTCAGCACTGGCCGCGCCAGCGCCGTTTGAAACCCCTTGCTTACCTTCTTGGTCGCCCCCGGTGCCTTCGCCATGCTTAACCCTTACCTACCCCCTATTTCACCGTAAAGAAAACCAGATACTGGCTCCCCGGATTGTGTTCCTGCGGCTTGCCCGCCCGGAAGCCTTCCGCCTCCACCTCTTTGATCACGTCATCCATATCGAGCCGGATATGGTTCACCGCATCGCCCCCCGCCATCGCTCCCGGGCGCTTGTAATAATCCACCAGGGCCAACCGCCCACCCGGCTTCAGCGCTACCTTGATTCGTGCCAGCATCTTGGCCGGAAAATCGAAGTGGTGATAGGCATCGAGCACCAGGATCACGTCGCAAGAGTTCACCGGCAGCTTCGGGTCGGTGGTCGTCCCCAGGATGAATTGCACGTTGTTCAACCGCTCGGTGTCGGCCGCCGCGCGCGCTTTCGCTAGAAAATCAGGAAAGATGTCCTGCGCCAATACCTTCCCATTTCCGCCCACCGCTTCGCTCAAGTAGGGCAGCAAGTAGCCGACACCGGTGCCCAGGTCAGCCACGGTCTGGCCACGCTCGAGCCCCAAGGCCTTCACCAGCGCCTGCGGCCGTTGCTTGGCATCCCTGTCAGGAGCCGTCAACCGCTGCGCAATGGTCTTGCGCTGCTCCGGAGTTTTATAGGCCTGGTTGGCCTGCTCCGCCACCTGCGCCAAGGCAGCCACCATCAGCATAGTCGTCAGCATCATGTCATTTCTCCTTACAGGCCCTTCTCCATCGGTAAAGCCAACGGAGGTTCAATCATAAAGTCTAGCGCCGCCATCTCGGCGACGGCCGCGCGAATGGCACCTTCTTCGGCCGGCTCCACGGTAATCACAAACGGCAAGTCTTCCTTGGGTTCGTTTGGTAATTGCAGCACCGCATCAATGCTGATTCCCTTCCCCGCCAGGATGCCCGCCAGCTTCGCGATAATCCCGTGGACGTCGCGAACGCGGAACCGCAAATAATAGCTCGACCGCAACTGTTGAATCGGCAACGGCGTCAGTTCCCGCAAAGCCACATGGGCAAACGGCGACATCCGCGCTTGCCCGCGCAGTTCCCGCGCCACCCGCACCAGGTCGCTCACCACGGCCACGCCGGTCGGGTGCGCGCCCGCTCCCCGCCCGTAATAGAACGTGTCCTGCCCATATTTCCCCTTCACCCAAACGGCGTTGTAAGCCCCGGTCACCCCCGCCATAATCGCCGATTGCGGCAGTAAGCTGGGCCGCACCGACAGCAGCAAACCATCCCCCACCTTCCGCGCCGCGCAGATCAAGCGGATCGTATGCTTCAGCGTGTGCGCGTAGGCAAAATCCAAAGGCGAAATCCGCCGGATGCCTTCCGTGTAGATCTGCGCCGGAGCCATCCGCTGCCCAAATGCCAACCCGGCCAAGATCGCCAGCTTCGACCGCGCATCGAACCCATCCACGTCGGCCGTCGGATCGGCCTCCGCATACCCCAACCGCTGCGCCTCGGCCAACACATCCGCAAACGCCGACCCCTTCTGTTCAATCTCGGTCAAGATGTAGTTGCAGGTGCCATTCAGAATGCCGAACAGGATCTCAATCCGGTCGCCACTGATGCCGTCTCTCAGCACCGTGTGTATCGGGATTCCGCCCGCCACACTGGCCTCCATCGCCAGGCTCACGCCGCTAGCCTGGGCCAACGCCCAAAGCTCCGGCCCTGCCGCCGCCAGTAATTCCTTATTCGCCGTCACGACGCTTTTGCCAGTCGCAAAAGCCGCTTCGATGATCTCGCGCGCGGTGCCGGTGCCTCCCACCAGTTCGGCTACAATCTCCACC
>JAYVUQ010000446.1:0-5781 GCA_043787785.1 Bryobacteraceae bacterium | reverse complement strand
CGTACCAACCGCCGGTGCGGCTGGGCTTTATGTACATGCCGCACGGGGTGATCATGGATCAGTTCTGGCCAAAAGATGCGGAGAGTTTTCGCGCGTCGCCACCGCCGGCGCTTGAGTCGTTGCGTCCGGTGCTCGATCAGTGTCTGCTGATGAAGGGGATCTCCGGCGTCCCCATCTCTCCTTTCAACGGAGCGCCCCACGCGCTCGAACTCTCCACTTGGCTGACCGCGACGCTGCCGGCCGCCGAAAGGCGGAATGAGATCAATATCTCCATTTCGGCCGATCAGATCGCCGCCAATCACTTGGGAGCCTTCACCGCGTTGCCGTCGTTGGAACTGGCCACCATGCCCCAGACGTGGAAGGAGAACCAGGAAGGTCTGAACGAGGGTTACTATTCGCACTGCAGCTTTCGCTCCCCGACACAGGCGGTCCCGGCCGAGGTGAATCCCCGGAACGTGCTCTATCGCCTCTTTCAGAAACCGGCAGAGGGCCGCGAGGATCGTGCATCCGCACCGGCATCAACGCGGGCGAATGCGCTGGATCGAAGCCTGCTCGACGTCGTGTTGGGCGGTGCCCGGGAACTGCGGCGCACGCTGCCCACGTCGGACCAACGGAAGCTTGACGAGTACCTGGACTGCGTCCGCTCCGTGGAGCGGCGCATCGCGGCCATCGAATACCGCCAGAAAGAGGCTGCCTTGGAGAAGGCCGGCGTCAGCGCCACCAAGCGGAGCGCCACCGATTCGCCGCTGATCGAGATCCGAATTCCGGAGGGTGATAAGCGGAGCGAGTACATGCAGGTGATGTGCGACCTGAACGTACTGGCGTTTCAGACCGATACCACGCGGGTGAGCACCTACATTGGCTCGACGCCTAACGGAGCATCGTATCCGGAACTGGGCTTCAACGATCAGCATCACTCCAACACCCATCACGCGAACGACCCGGAAAAGATCCGCAAGGTGGCCGCCATCACGGCCTTCAACATCGCGCAGTTTGCCTACATGGTGAAGAAGATGCACAGTCTGCGCGAAGCCGGCGGAACGTTGCTGGACAACTGCATCATGATGTGGGGATCGGGCCTGGAGGACGGGAATCAGCATCGGCGCGAAAACCTCCCCTTCATCCTGGCTGGCAAAGGAGGCGGTTCCCTCAAGACGGGACGTTTCCTGCCGGATACGAAGGGGAATCAAGGCGATCTGCTGACGACCCTGCTCGCGAGCGCCGGCATTCCGATCGACCGTCCGGTCGGGATAGCGACGAAGCAGCTCGAGGAAATGAAGGCCTAGCTCAGCTAGCTACCCAAATCTTGCCTGGCCCAAACTTCGCCAGCGATGGAGCGCCCGCCCCAGAACCCCCGGCTTGAGGCACCGAGTCCGGTCTGTCAAAGAGTCCTGCCACTAGGGGCCTCTGATTTCGTCGAAACAATCGCGACGCCTACGGATCACCGCCAACCGTGACGCATGTACCGGGAGAATGTGTCATGTACAATGAGGCACTCGGCGGAGGCGAATGATGCCATATGAGGAGAATCCATGAAGTACATGATCACTTGGAACGAACGGCCGCAGTGCTCAGCCCTGGACTACGAAAATGCGCAAAAGCGCATTCTGGAAATTTTCAACCACTGGAAGCCGCCTGTCAATTTCAAAATCGAGTCGTTTGTTATCCGCGTCGGCGATTGGGGCGGCTACATGCTGATGGAATGCGACAACCCGCTTGAAGTGCATAAGTTCTGTTCGATGTTGCCTGCCTTCACGTTCGAAGCCCGCCCCGTCATTCCTGTCGCCGACGCCATTCGCGTCGAACTGGAAGCGATGGCCTACCGCGATGGACTGAAGAGTAAGTGAGGGGAAAAGGGGCCATCCACGGGTGCCACGGGGTGGTACGCTTTTTGTCGCAACTTCCCTCCAATCAGCCATTTACCAAACTTCGTTCTGCGCAAAACCAACCGCTGAACGCTTATTTTGCAAAATAAGTGAGAATTTTCGCCCCCCAGTCACTTGTCGGCGGAGGGCAAAATGCCACGCAAACTTCGTTTCGCGCCGCCGGGTTACTCGCTCACCTCAACCAGCGCCGTAACGAAAACGGCCATTCAACGTTAGTCTGCCCGAAACTATTCCCCAAGGAGCCTCCCTCGAAGAATACGCCATCGCTGAACTCAAAACGCTGCCCCCAACCCTGCCTCGCCTCCGCAGCCCGCACTCACCAAAGGCACCGGACCCTCCATCTCCAAATTCTTACTGTGTACCTCCCACACCTGCCAAACCGCCATCACTAAGTCGTCGTGTACCTTCCGCGATGGCGTCGAAAAAGTAACAGGGCCCGAATCCCGTACTTCCCGCTCCAATACAGTCAGCTCCCGAATCAGCGCCACCATCAACGGCCCCGGCGCAATGCGTAGTTTCTTCATTCGCAACACAAAGTCCAGCCGGTCGAGTAACATCGGCTTCGGCACAATCCAGACGCCCTTATCGAATTTCGCCTCCTGCCCCGACGTCGTACTCATAAACGCACAACTGATAGACACGTTTACCGTTTATCAGTTTTCAAAGTGACGTGAATGATATATGGCGCGCACTGCGTTTGGCCACAGCAGGGGAAGAAAACGGGGACGAGGAGTGAGATCTTGGAAGAAGCCGCAAACGATGGAGGTCGGTAACGTTCTGGCATTGCGAAGCCGTTTGTGAATGTGACCCGGAACGCGTTTAGGGACAGAAGAGTGGGCTCCTGCCGCAAGGGGGGGAAGCTCGTTAAGGAAAGACTAATTTACTTGAAGCGTTCTTCGTGTTGCGGCATAAGAGGCTAGATATGAAGTCAGTTTACCGCCGTTCGTGCGGCTTGGATGTGCACAAAGACACGATCGTCGTCTGCGTATTACCGCCGGTAGGGGTAGAAGGCAGCGGCATGCGCAAGACCTATGGAACCTTCCGCAAACGATCTGATCCGGATACGGATCTGGTTGAAGCAACTCAAGGTAACCGAGATTGCCATGGAATCGAGAGGGGTCTATTGGCGACCGGTGTGGAATGTCCTCGAAGATCAGGGGTTCCCGTGATTACTGGTCAATCCGGCCCAAGTAAAAGCGATGGACGCGATGCGCGCCGGATTGCCGAGTATCTGCAGGACGGGCGATTGGATGGCAGCTTTGTTTCTGGGGCGGAGGTGCGGGACTTAGGGATGATGCTGCGGCATCGGGTAGACTTACTGGCAGCGCGCAATCAGGTGCATAATCATATCCGGGATTTGTTTGAAACCGCGAGTATCAAGCTGTCTTCGGTGGTGAGCGATCGGCTGGGGGTTACAGGTCGGCGAATCGTGGAAGCCCTGATCGCGGGCCAGGACTCACCGGAGATTCTTAGTTGGAAAGTAAAGGGCCGGTTGCGCAAGAAAGCGAAGCTGGTGGAGGGTTATTTTCGCGACTTTCACCGGACGATGCTCGAATCTCACTACGAGCAATATCAGTTTCTGACGCAGAGCGTGGCGACCTTTGAGGAGCGCATCGCCCAGGCGATGGAGCCTTATCGCGCCCAAGTCGAACTGCTGATCTCGATCCCCGGCATCGACCAGATCGTTGCCTGGCATATCCTCGCGGAATTAAGGATCGATCTGACGGCATTTCCCGATGCGGAGCATTGTTGTAGTTGGGCCGGCATGGTTCCGGGCGAGAACGAGAGTGCGGGTAAGCACAAAAGCAACCGCTGCCGCAAAGGGAACAAGACGTTGCGGCGGGTCCTCACGCAGGCCGCTTGGGCGGCGTCGCACTGCACAGAAGGGTTACCTCCGGGCCTTCTTTCACCGGATCAAAGTCAGACGCGGTTGGGCCAAGACCATCGTGGCCACGGGCCACAAAATCCTCACCATCGCCTTTCAGGTTCTAAGAACTAAGACCGCCTACATCGAATTAGGTGACTACTTCTTTGACCGCCTCAATCCCGCCAAAGCCACGCGAAAGTTGGTCCAACGGCTAGAGGCTCTCGGCCATCAGGTCCACCTTTCTGCCACCCCGCCTTCTAATTCCTAACTCTATGGAAACTATCTAGTTAACCCAAGGAAGTTTTCTAAGGAACGGGGTTTCCGCAATCGTGCGAAGTGCGTAGTGGCGAGGCTTAGGTCCGGACACGCCAGAAGGAAATCGCCGAAAGCCAAACGACTACCCAGACGCATTGGCTGGTGAGCAGGTGAACCATTTGCATCCACGGGGGCGCGGCGAGAGCGACGTTGAGCAAGCCGAGGCAGACTTGGGTGGCGATGAGGCCGAGGCCCAACTGAGCTAAGGGTCCCGCGTGGCGCAGGATGAGCCGGAGAAACAAGGTGGCCATGCCTAAGGCCGTGGCGACGGCGACCAGGGGATGGATGAGCCGGAGGCGCACCAGGAAGTGCTGGCTAGCCGAAAGGTCATCGCGTAAGCGGGCCCACAAATCACCGCTCAGCGCCGGCTGGGTGGGAAAGAGGGTGTCGCCCAGGGCCGTGACCGCACCGGTCATGTTGGTGAGCACGAAAACGGCAATGACCGCGAGCCAAATGGCCCCGGCCACCCGCGCCACCGAAGGGATGCGCCTTCCGCCAGCCAACCAAGCCACCGTCGCCGTGCTGGCGGTGAGAAACATGGTGTTCGCCAAATGCAGGGCCACTACCAGCGCCCGCGAGGCCGAAGCATCGTTGGCCACCAGCTCTTTTTTCACCAGCACCGCGCCGATGAAGGCTTCCAGCAGCAAGAACAGCATGGAAAAGGCACTGGCGCGAAAGAGCCAGGGGTGCATCGGCCGCCGCCGCCAGGACCATAGCAATAGCACCATGCCGAAAATGCCGCTGAGGCCGCTAGTGAGCCGATGCGTAAATTCGATGACGGTCTTTACGCCGGGCGCGGTGGGCAGAATCTCGCCATTGCAAACTGGCCAATGGTTGCCGCAGCCGTTGCCAGACCCCGAGATCCGCACCCAAGCGCCAAACACGATCACCGCGAAGAGATAACCGAGGTAGAGCCAGGCAAAGCGTTCGAGGGGAGTTCTTTTATGCATACCAGGTCTGATTCCAGATTAGCCTTGACAGATGGCGAAGATAAGGCGAAGATACTAGGATCAGGCAAAGATACTGTGATGCTGCGCGGAATTGCAAAATTTGCCTCCCAAGCCCTGGTGCTGGAGGCCAAGGCACGGGTGGATTACTTCGAGTTGGCCGCCCGCAGCCTGCTGAACCGTTGCGGGAATGCCAATATGCCGTTCGCCTGGACTATCAACCCTTACCGGGGCTGCGAGTTTGCCTGCCGTTATTGTTACGCCCGGGCGACGCACGAGTATTTGGAGTTGCACGATCCGCGCGACTTCGAAACCAAGATTTATGCCAAGACCTTCCACGCGCCGGCGTTTGCGCGGGAACTGGCCAAGGTAGGACGGGAAGAGAGCATCGCCATCGGCACGGCGACTGATCCGTATCAGCCGGCCGAACGCCGCTTTGGCCTGACGCGCCGCATTCTGGAGGTCTTTGCCCGGCGCACCGGCTATCGCCTGTCGATTACGACGAAGAGCGATCTGGTGGCGCGCGATGTGGACCTGCTGGACGAAATCCGGCAGCGCAATTCGGTGAGCGTGAATATGACGGTGACGACGCTCGATGCCGCCTTGGCGCGGGCGATTGAGCCGATAGCGCCGCGGCCGGATTTGCGGCTGGCGGCGGTAGCGAAGCTGGCGAGCCGGGGCATTCAGGTGGGGGTGTTCGTCAGTCCGCTGATGCCCCGGATCAATGACGGCCGGACGGCCGTGGAGGCTATCGCGCAGGCGGCAC
>JAYVUQ010000445.1:0-4199 GCA_043787785.1 Bryobacteraceae bacterium | reverse complement strand
TGAAGTTCCCGATCGCGATCACGGTAAGATTGCGGCCCACTAACATACGCTGTTGAAACTGCTGGATCATCGCGCGCGTAACCTTCGGCAGTGAGGACTCGTCACCCCGCAAGGGGCGCGAGTAGGGATGATTCGGGCCATAGAAAAACCGGCGAAAAGCGATGCCTGCCGCGGCCTGCGGATTGTCCTTGATCGAGCGGGCGGCGTCGAGATACTGCGCCAGCACCTTGTTCACTTCGTCTTCTGGAAACGTAGGCTTTTGCACTACCTCGGCCAACAACGGCAAGGCCCGGTCCACATCGCGCGAAAGAAACTCCGAAGCCACGGCGACGGTGCTGTCGCCCGCGCGCGGCTCAAGCGTGGCACCGAGCGAATCGAAGGCCAGGGCCAATTCCTCGGCAGATTTGGTGGGCGTGCCCCGGTCGAGCAATTCAGCCGTCACCGAGGCGAGGCCCGCCACGGCCTCCGCCTCCGCGCCCCCACGAAAGACGGCCGTGACGGTGGTGAGCGGTAACTCCGCCCGCGGCATCAGGATGAGTGTCGCGCCGTTGGGCAGCGTTTGTTTCGTGTAAGGCGGTAACTTCACCTGGGCGGTTGCCGAGAGCACAAAGAGCAAGGTAAGTAAGTAGCGCATGCAGTTATTCCTTAGTCGGCACCAAGGTGGCGACGGTGCGGTTTTGCGGGGTGAGATACTTGGCGGCGACACGTTGGAGGTCAGCCGCGGTGAGCTTTTCGATGCGCGTGGCATAGTTATTCAGCTCGGCCGCATCGCCGTGGAAGATCTCAAAGCCACCAATCAGGTTGGCCTTGCCGCCTAGGGTTTTCATCTGCCGGTAGAAATTAGCCAAATACTGACTTTTTGCTTTGCGCAACTCTTCGTCGCTCACCGGTGTTTTCGCAGCCCGATTCAGCTCGTCATAAAGGGCCTTTTCGGTTTGTGCCGTGGTGACGCCAGCGCGGGGCTGAATCAAAAATGTCCACAGTGTCGGGTCAATCGATTCGTTCGTTCCGGCTTGAATGGTGAGGGCCAGTTGTTCGCGCTCCACAAGGCGCTGTTCCAAGCGTGAACTGCGGCCCTGCGAGAGGACGGTGGAGAGCAGTTCAATCGCCGGTGTGTCGGCGTGCGAAGTGGCGGGGACGTGAAAGGCGATCATTTGCAACGGCAGCTCGGCGGGGCGATTCAGCACCACGCGGCGCTCCCCTTGCTGGTTGGGTTCCTTGGTGCGCACCGGCGTAGGCCCGGCCCGGCGCGGGATGGGCTCGAGATGTTTCTTGGCTAAGGCCAGGGCTTCGGCTTCGGTGACGTCGCCGGAGATCACCAGCACGCAGTTATTGGGCGCATAGCCCATGCTGAAGTGGTCTTTGAGGTCCGTCATCGTCCAGCCTTCGATGTCGGATGGCCAACCGATGGGGCCCCAGTGGTAGGGGTGGGCGGTGAAGGCGGAGGCCCAGAGTTGCTCGTCGAGCGCGCCCTCGGGAGAATTGTCTACCGACAACCGGCGTTCGGAGTAAACCACCTCGCGCTCGGAGGCGACGAGCTTGGGGTCAAAGGCGAGGTCGCGCATGCGGTCGGCTTCCATGTCGAGGATCAGGTTCAGGGCCGGCTTGGCGAACCAGTCCTGATAGACCGTGACGTCCCGGGTGGTGTACCCATTGTTGCGGCCGCCATTGTTTTCCATGACGATGTCGAACTGCTTCGGGCCATACTTTTTGGCACCATTGAACATCATGTGCTCGAAAAAGTGCGACACGCCCGTGGTGCCGGGCTTTTCGTTGCGCGAGCCGATCTTGTAAAAGAAGTACAGCGCGACGTTGGGAATGTCGTGGTCTTCGTGGATGATGACGGTGATGCCGTTGGCGAGCTGATGCTTCTTAAGGGCCAGGTTTTGGGCGGGGAGCACCAGGGCCGTGAGCCAGACGAGCGTAAAAAAACGAACCATATCCTCTATACGTAGCAGAAACGAATCAGTATGTGAAACCGCAGTAACTGTTCAGCGACTCGGTCACCCCTGTAAGCCGGGGACACGAAACAACCCGCCGCCGAAGCGGGCTGTGTGCCCAGCATGGGCAGATTCTAGTTGAATGAAGGAGTCAACTGGAGCCGATGACGGCGACCCTAGTAAACCGCGAGGCGTAGCCGTGAGGTGAAGCTGAAAGGCAACACGCTCGTGCTGAGCAGCGTATGGCTCCTGAGGGTTAAAGTCTCACTCCTGCTCTCGAATGAGGAGCGCTGAATCCGAACGTGGGGGTAATGCCTCGCGGGCCAGAAAAAGGAGAAAGGTATGAAGAAGCGAAAGCCGGAGACAGCCAAGGTGGACCTGAAGCCGCTGTTTGCCGTTCTCTGGAGGGTGTCCACTACGAAGTGGAATCCGAAGGGCATGAGGATAAGTGCCGGGCCGTAATCGATGAGGCCAACCTCGACGATCAACCAGTGGGCCGAAGGCGGGGCAAGGTGGAGCCTGCAGCATAAAGTATTGATAAGAAAACGTTTATACGATGGAATATAGGGGATCGCAACCCGCCGCTTCCGCGACGGCCTCGCAGTGCGTCAAGTTGGAATGGGAAGGAAACAAACGGTGGGAGCACTAGCGTTTCGTGCGGCGGGCTTCAACGATGCGGGGCGTGATGAGGTCGAAGATGCGGTCGCGCGTGCCGATGCTGTCGAAGGAGAAGTCGTAACGGCTACCCTTGAACGGCCGGACGCGGACGCCCTTGATGATGCGTTTTTCGAATGTGCGAATATCGGCGTACTTCCAGGTGCGAGATTGCTTGGCATCGGAAAGCGATTCAAAGGCCAGCTCCGTCTCGCGAATGGCGAGCTTGCCCTTCTGGTCGCCGTTGCGGACGTCAATAATGGTTTCAGCGCTGGTTACCGGCGCTTGGCCCAGTGCCCCGCTGCAAGTCAAGAGAGCCGTGAAGGCGAGGCGGAGAAATAAGGCTTTCGTCATAGGTACCTTTTCACCATAGCCCAATCGGCGTCATTCGTACCGCAGCGCACGCAGGGGATCGATGCGGAGCGCCCGGCGGGCGGGCCAAAGCGCGGCGGCGACGGCGACGATGACAAAGGCCGAGACAGCGGCCACGTAGGCCAAGGGGTCCAGGTGGCTGATGCCGTATAGTTCTTTCCGCAGCAGTTGCGCCAGCCCAGCGCCTCCCCCGACGCCGGCCAGCAAACCGATGAGGATCGGCCGTGAGAATTGCACCAATACCGCGCAAATGACATGGTTCGGGCGCGCCCCCAGCGCCATCCGGATGCCAATCTCCTTCGTGCGCTGCGAGACCGCATAACTCACCAGCCCGACAATTCCGAGGCACGCCAGAGCGAGAGCGGTTAGCCCCAGCAGGCTCACCGCCGCCGCGCTGCGTTGTGTGTTTTCCAGCTTGCGGCCGAAGGCGGCCTTGAGGGTTTCCACTTGCGGGAAGAGGGCGGGGTCAAGAGATTTTGCCAAGGCTACCACCTGCGGCAACACACTCTCGACGGGCCCCGTGGATTTCACCAGCACCAGCAAGTTTGGCCAGTCGTTGGCGGCGATGGGGTGGTAGACTTCGCCGGCGTCGGGGTCGTTCAGCGCACCGGTGCGAGCGCTGCCCGCGATGCCGACGATAGGGTTCCCGCCCAGCGTCTTGCCGAGCGGATCCTGGCCCGGCCACTGAAAGCGGGCCATGGATTCACTGATCATTACGGCCTTTTCGCCCCGCGCCATCGCCCGGCCGCGCAGCACGGGAATCTTCATGGTCTCGAAATAGCGGGCGTCGACGCGATTGATGTGGATCTCCATGGCCCGTTCGTCGATCCTGACGTTGTTCACCTCATGGTGATTGCCCAGAGGTGAAGAGGAGACGATGGCGACGCACTCAACGCCCGGTAGACCCCGCAGCCCGCTCATCAGTGTCTCCAGGTAAGTGCGCGACTGGGTGGCGGTATAGCCGTAGTTGGCCAGGGCCGGTTGAATCGAAATTACCCGTTCGTATTCAAAGCCGGGATCCATGGAGGTCGCGTGCTCGAGGCCACGCACCAGTAGGCCGGCAACGATGAGCAGCACGCAACTAGCGGCCACTTGCGCGCCGATGAGCACTTGTCGGATGAGCGTTGCGCGGACGCGTTGCCGTGCGATTTGGAGCGCGGGCGTGAGGCCGAACAGCAGAGCCGCGGCGATGCCGGCAGTGATCGCAAACAGGGCTACGCGCCAATCGGGGCT
>JAYVUQ010000444.1:0-8368 GCA_043787785.1 Bryobacteraceae bacterium | reverse complement strand
CGGGCGCAGGTTCTCGAGGTAAGCCCGGGCCTGGGAAGCGATGCGCAGGCTGCCGAGAAACAGCCGGTCACTCTCAAGCGGAGGCGGCCCGGGGCGGGGACGCAAGGTGATGCCGGGCAGTTCAATATCACGCTTGTGAGTGGAGACCAGAAAGACGGAGCCATCGAAAGCGGGCCGGTTTTCGAGCGCCGTGCGGTCAGCGACCAGCGCGCCGGGGAGATAAGCGTTAATCAGGTGCCACAAGTGACGGCCCACGATGCTTTCGGGCGAATCGGTGAGGTTGCGGGTGTACAGCCGGCTCGCCAGTTTGCGTAGTTTACCCGCTTTGGTTTCGCGAGCCACCGCAGCGGCCAAGCTGGCCGTCGAAACGAAGACTTCGGAAGAGAAATCGAGCATTAGTAGACCACTCCCCGACCAGAATAGCAAGAAATCGGGATATAATCAACACTTTAAATAAGTTTTCGAGATTTAACGATGCCGCAAGCTTTCGAGACTTAACAATCTCCATATGCCCCCATTTCGTCAGTTTTCGAGAGTTATCAGCAAGTATTTGAAACTTTTCGAGATTTACGCCAGTGGGTAGGCGAGGCTTTCGTTGAGCCAAGCTTCGTTCTGCCGCACGGCGGCTTTGAGTTGGTCGGCGAGGGGTTCGCGCTTCTCGTAGAGACGATACCCAGCGGTGGAACGCAAGTAGCCACGGGCCTTGGGTTCCTTGGCGACTAAGGCTTCGAATCCCATCTCTTCGGCGAGCTTGGCATACCTGGCGCGGTTGTCCAGCAAGGACTTCACCATAAACGGCAGGACGATCGAATAGTCCGCCTGCATGCTCTCGGTGGAAGTCATGTAGGTGTCTTTGTCCACCTTGCCCCAGGTGACAGCTTCGGACGGGAAGCAGGAAGAGAGCGACCCATCAGTCACCGGCGCGGTCACAATCTGGACGTCGAATTCGTAGCCGCGCACGTCGGGCAGGCCGAGGATTTGGCCCAAGGCTGGCTCGGGCTGCAGGTTGTAGTTCTTGGGCACGCCGCCGCCCAGGATGAGGGTAGCCAGGGATTTGGCTTCGCTTTCGAAGAGTCCCCAGCGATGGTAGGCGCAGGCTTCAAAGACTTCGGCGTGCAGGTCGAGGTCGAATGCATGCTCTTTGATCAGGCCGGCTTCGCGCATGGCCCAGAGTTTCATGGAGTTCAGAAAGACGCTGCCGTCGGCCGGCGCGCCAACGAAGACCGGGATGGCGAGCCGGTGGCAGGCGGCGAGCAGGCCTTCGTCCACGCCGGAGCGGGTCTCTTCGCGGGCATAGCGGGCGCCCAGACGATAACGGAACTCGGTGCCGGTCATTTTGTGCTGAAACTCGGGCTCCTGGAGGAGCGCGGAAAGAAACCGGTCCTGGTCCAGCAGGACTTGTTCGGGGAAGGCCATGTCGGTGACCCGGATAGTGCCCTCGTCGCGGAGTTCGGCATCGTCCCCGAAGATGGGCACCTCGTGGACGGGGCCGCGCTCGTAGCCGCGCAGGCTGCGATGTCCGTCGTGATAGCAAACCGCGTCGGTGGTGCTTAGGTAGGCTACCCAGCCGGTTTCGAGCAGCGGCAGGAGCCAGGTCTGGTGTTGTCCAGAGACTGTGATGGGGCCGGCGATCGAGAGTGTCAGGGGGCAGCCATGGCCGATGGCGGTGTCGAGGATGGTGTAGACCCGCCGCAGGAAAGCGCCGCCGAAAGCGGGCAGGCAATGCATGAAAAGTTCGTGCAGGGAGTTGGTTTCGTCGACGCGTTTGGTGCGGACAACGCGGGCGTGGGGAGTATGAGAGCCGTGCATTTCTTTTTTGACCGTACCAGATTCGGCATGATCCACGTGCCAGAATAGTCCCGATGGATGTTATGAGCGGCGGCGTCGGTTGGATTGAAGTGATTTGTGGACCGATGTTCTCTGGAAAGAGCGAAGAACTGATCCGGCGGCTGCGGCGAGCACAAATCGCCCGCAAGCGCGTGCAGGTGTTCAAGCCCGTGATTGATGACCGCTACTCGAAAGAGGAAATCGTTTCGCACAGTGACCTGCGGCTGGACGCCGAAATCGTCACTGACGCCCACGACATTTTGAAAAAGCTGGACTGGCGGACCCAGGTGGTCGGCATCGACGAGCCCAACTTCCTGGCAGAGGGCCTAGTGGGCGTGGCGCAGCAACTGGCCGATTCCGGCAAGCAGGTGATCATTGCCGGGCTCGATACCGACTACATGGGGCGGCCATTTGCCCCGATTCCGGATCTGCTGTGCGTGGCCGAGAGCATCACCAAAATGTTGGCCGTCTGCATACGCTGCGGGAACCCGGCGAAGCACACGCAGCGGTTGGTGGAGACGGAAGACCTGATTGTGGTGGGGGCGGCGGGAATGTACGAAGCGCGCTGTCGGCGTTGTTTCGAAGCTGGATTGCCGAAACAGGAAGTGCTCGAGTTTGCGCGCTCGCGGCCACGGGCGGCGAAAGCGGGTAGCTAGATGGAACTGCCCTCCTACGAAGAGATTGCCGCGACGATCGACCACACGTTTCTCAAGCCGGACGCCACCGACGACCAGCTATTCGAAGCCGTGGATTTGGTGCTTGAGTACCGGCCCGGTTTCTTGTTGGTGCGCCCCACCGACGTCGAAGTGGCCGTGCGTCAGTTGGCTGGCTCGGAAGTGAAGGTGGCCAGCGTAGTGGCCTACCCCCATGGCGCTTCGACGACCGCTGCTAAACTTTACGAAACCCGCGACCTGCTGCGGCGGGGGGCCCAGGAAATCGAAGCCGTCATCCACCTGGGGCGGCTGGCATCCCGGCAGTTTCAGTACATTGAGAACGAGTTACTGCAAATGGCCGAGGCTTGCCATGAAGCGGGCGGCAAAATCCGGGTGATGCTCGAAGTATCTTTGCTGAGCGAGGAACAAAAGCTGGTGGCGTGCAAGATTGCCAAGCGATCGAGCGTGGACTTGATTACCACCTCCACCGGCAGCGCCAGCTTAGGGTCGACGCTGGACGACGTCCGGCTACTGGTGCGTAAGTGCCAGCCCTATGTGCAGGTGAAGGTGGGGCAGGGAATTCACAACCTTGACCAGTTACTCGAAATGCGAGCCCTGGGCGTCGTACGAATGGGAACCACGCGAACCGGGACGATCCTGGCTGAACTGCGAAAACGATTGACCCCTCCGGCCGCCGTGGACGTCCCCAGCTAAGCCGGGGCCCTATATCGGTATGTTATGCTTGGCCTCTGTCTTATGTCGTCTCGCACCGCATTGCCTCGTGTTTGCATCGCCCTGGGTTTCGCCGATCCGCGAAAGTTGTTGAGTCACGCCAAGCGTGAAGTGGAGGCCGGGGAGACCTTTCTTGAGTTCCGGATCGACTACCTCGAAACGCCGCGCCAAGGCATCGCCGCGATTGAAGAGTTTTTGGGAGCCAATCCAGATATTTCGCTGCTGGCTACCTGCCGGCGTCACCAGAATCATGGCCGTTTTAACGGCAGTATCGATGAGCAACTATCGATCCTTGACGCCGCGGTAGAGGCTGGCGCCATCGCGATCGATGTGGAGATTGAGACGGCCGAGAGTGCCAAGGCGAAAATCGCCGCCCTGCGCAGCAAGGCCACCGTCATCATCAGCTATCACAACTACGATGGCACGCCGGCCGTGGAGCCAGTGCTGCGGCGCATGACCAAGATACCGGCCGATGGCTACAAGCTGGTGACGACGGCGCGCAAGCCGAGTGATAATGCCAAGGTGTTGGACTTGGCCAAGAGCGCCAAGGTACCCCTCATATTACTGGCGATGAGCGAGGTCGGGTTTCCGACGCGCGTGTTAACTCCGGCCTTTGGTTGTCTCTTCACTTACGCGTCTCCCCAGGCGGCCGAAGGCACGGCCACTGGGCAGATCAATGCGCGGACCTTGCGTAATATTTACCGTTTTGACAAGTTCACCAAAGCGGCCAAGGTGTTCGGCGTGGTGGCCGATCCGGTGCGTCAATCGATCTCGCCGCAGGTACACAACCGGGCCTTTCAGTCGAAACGCCTGGACGCGATCTACTTGCCGTTTCTGGTCTCGCCCACGCAGCTAAAGGACTTTTTTCAATTCGCCGAAGCGATGCCCGTGGCGGGCTTCAGCGTGACGATTCCGCACAAGCAGAAGATCCTCCGCTACCTGGACGTAGTGGACCCGCTGGCCCGGCGCATTGGCGCGGTGAATACGGTGTGGCGCAAGGCGGGCAAGTGGCGCGGCACCAATACCGACGCCGCCGCGGTGGTGAAGCCGCTGGCGAAGCATGTGCGGCTGGCGAAGAGTTCGGTGCTGGTGGCCGGCAATGGCGGCGCGGCGCGCAGTGCGGCGTTCAGTCTGGTGGATGCCGGAGCCAAGGTGACCATCGTCGGCCGCAATCCAGACCGGGCGCGGGCCCTAGCCAAAGCCTGTGGCGGCGAGAGCATGCTGCGGGAGCAGATCACGAAGTCGACGCACTTTGACGCCGTCGTCCACTCCACCCCGTTGGGCATGTTCCCCAAGGTGGACGAGTGTTTCTTCGACGACCTGATCCCCGCCGATGTCGTTTTCGACATGGTCTATAACCCGCTCGAGACGAAGCTAATTGCGAAGGCCCAGAGCCAGAAGAAAGTGGTCATCCCGGGACTCGCGATGTTTATGGAACAGGCCGTGGGGCAGTTTGAAATCTGGACCGGTGAGACGGCTCCGAAGGCGGCCATGGAAAAAGCCGCCCTCGAAGCGTTGGCCGCTAAGCGGGGTTAGAAGCTGAGGCGAAGCGCGAACTGCAATTGGCGGGGAGTGTTGTTCTGGCGCAGCGTGGTGATTTTGCCGAAGTCACCGGCGGTGATAGAGTTGCTGGGCCCCCCAAAGACGACGCTGTTGGTGAGGTTGAAGAACTCACTGCGGAAGTCCAGGCTCACTCGTTCCGTCACCCGGAAGCGCTTCTCAATCAGCGCATCCCAATTCCACTGGCGTGGGTTGCGAACGTCGGGCAAGGAGCGGCTGACGTTGCCGAACTGGAATTGCGGGGTGCGGGTGAAGGCACCGGCGTTGAAGTACTGGACACCGTCGACCAAGTCGACCTTTCCGAGGCTGGCCTTGACGCCCGTCGCGTTCGGACGCATGCCGCTGCCGCCACCGAAGGACTGCGAGTCGTTCGGCGAGCTAACCAACACGGGCGTGCCGCTTTCGATGCTGAGGAAACTACCGAAGCCCCAGCCGTTGATGGCTTGGCCGAGCAGCTTATGGGAAGTCAGTTTGGGTAAGTCGTAGCGGGTGGAGAGACGAATCGCGTGGGGCACATGTTGGTAGGATAGCGACCGGTCGCAGCGATAGCAGTAGCTGTTCTGATAGCCCGGCGAAGCGCCCAGGAAGCCGCCGAGTTCAGCGGTATTGTCGATGGTTTTTGAGAAGGTGTAGGCGAAGAGAACGGCGAGTCCGCGGGAGTAGCGGCGCTCGACGCGGGTCTGGATGGCATGGTAGCTGGATTGGCCGGTGGCGACTTGAGAGCCGCCCATGCCGGTGAACTGTGGATAAGGCCGCAGTAACTGGCCACGCTGCACGGTAGCGAGGCTGAGTGCGGAAGTAGGGTCGGTGATGACGCCGAAGAAGGGATTGGGAACGGTTTGGTTGACGGCGCTACCGAATTGCGCGACGGTCTCGGGGGCTAACTGGTTGTACTGCACGCTGGAGGGCAAGCGGTAGGCATTGTTGGCGGCGTAACCCACTTCGGCGACCCAATTGCCGGGGAGTTGACGTTGCACGTCGAAGCTCCATTGGAGTTGGTAGGGCAAGGCCTGGACGCGCAGGGGACCGCTGAGGCCTTGGCCGAGAAGCGTGTTGAGCCCCAGCGTATTACCAGTGGGCTGCAGTAAGCCGGTGGGCCAGGGATTGTTGAGGTTGAACTGCGGGGTGACGCCGTCGGCTTGGGCAACTAAAGAAGAGGTGTTGCGGGAGAAGCCGAGGGCGACAT
This sequence comes from Bryobacteraceae bacterium, assembly GCA_043787785.1. Taxonomy (GTDB): domain Bacteria; phylum Acidobacteriota; class Terriglobia; order Bryobacterales; family Bryobacteraceae; genus JALHNI01. The sequence goes on along the minus strand of JAYVUQ010000444.1, from coordinate 2,410 downwards.
CGGTGTTGGGGACGAGCGGATGGTGGAAGATGCCGATGCCGCTGCGCAGGACGGTTTTGCTGTTGAGTTGGAAGGCGATGCCGAGGCGGGGGTCGAACATGTTGCGTTGCACGAGTTGGGTGCGGCGGCCGGGGATTTGCTGGGTGCCGACAAAGCCGAGTCCGCCTCGCAGGGGAAGGGAGGGGACCTGGGCTTGGAGGGGCGAAGCGGAGTTGAGGTCCAGGAAGACGTATTGGTTGCGCGATTCGGTACGCGGGGTTTCGATGGAGTAACGCAGGCCGGCGGTGAGGGTAAGTTTGCTGGTGACGCGCCATTCGTCTTGGAAGAACCAGGCGTTGTAATAGTGCTGGTGCTGTTCGCGGGGACGGATGTTGTGGTTGACGTTGGCTACACCGAGGAAGAGGTCAGCGAGGCCATGGCCGGAGGCGGCGGCCTGCGCCTGCGGATTGGGGCCACCGGTGAAGGAGCCGCTGGCAGAAATTCCGAGCGGTTGGGGGTTATCGATGGAGACGCGGAAGCGCCGCCAGTCATAGCCGAACTTGGCCGAGTGCTTGCCCAATTGTTGGGTGCCTTTCAACTGATATTGCAGCGTCCGGGAGACGACGGAGTTCGAGGCCGTACCCTGCGGTCCCAGGCCGGTGATGCGGCCGATGTTCAAGACGGGAAAGTAGGCTTGGCGGGGGGCGGTGGCGACGCTGGCGGGCACGCCGAGCGTGGTGGCGTCGAACCCGAGACTGAGCGGGGTGCGATTGGTCTCGCTTTGGTTGAGCGAGAAGAAATGTTCGATCAGGAAGGTGGGCTTGACGCTCCAGATGTGGTTACCGGCCCAATTGGTGCCCGGGATGCGGTTGGGCGTTTGCACCGGCGACGCGAAGTTATTAAAGACGCTGGGCTGGGCGTTTAAGTTCTCGAACCAATTCCAACGGGCGAAGACGCTGTGGGAATTAGAGAATTGATGATCGACCTTGGTATCGATGCGATCACCGTCCAGCGAATTGGGCGCCGAGCTGAAGAAATTATTGATGTTACTGCCACCGTCACCGCGTTGGTTGGGTTGCGGGTAGAACTTTACCGCGTTGATGGCGATGTTACCGAGTAAGTTGGACGGGATGATGTTCCCCACGAAAGGATCACGAATGTAGCGGGTTACGCCGGCGGGGCGATCCGGGTCGAGCCGCGTGGTGCGCGGATCGAAGAGCTGGATCAGGTTGCCGTTCTGCAGGCGGGTGCCCGAGAAATTGCCCAGGCGTTCGAGATCAGTGGGAACGGAGCCGGTGAAGCTGCCGATGCTGCGTTCGCGCAAGCCTTCGTAGGCGAAAAAGAAGAAAGTCTTATTTTTGCCGTTGTAGAGTTTAGGGATTTGGACGGGACCGCCGAACGTGCCGCCGAATTGATTGCGGCGAAAGGTGCGCCGGGGGAGGCCCGCGCGATTGGCGTTGAAGCCGTTCGAGTCGAGGACGGAGTTCCGCAGGAAGTTATGCAGGGTGCCGTGTAAGTTATTGGTGCCGCTGCGCATGGCGAAACTAATTACGCCGCCGCCGGTACGGCCGAATTCGGGCGCGTAGGGCGAGGTATTTACTTTGAATTCCTGAATGGAGTCCACCTGGGGCATGGCTGAGACTTGATTGTTGTAAGTGCCAGTGTTGGATGCGCCATCGATGAGGATCTCGTTGGTGGCTCCACGTCCGCCGTTGATACGGAAGTTGTTGGTGGTGGATTGGGAGGCGGTGTTGATGCCGGCGTTGAGTCCGCCGGTGACGCCGGGGGCGAGGGTGAGAAGCAGCATAGGGTTACGGACGTTGAGCGGGATCGACTTGAGGAATTGGTTTTCGACGACCGAGCCGCGATCGGCGCTTTGCACATTCAACAGCGGCGCGGCGGCTTCGACGGAAATGGTTTGTTTGATCTGGCCGGGTTCGAGTTTAAGGGTGACGGTGCGCTGCTGGCCGACTTCCAGCAAGAGGTTATTCACCTCGGCTTCGCTGAAACCGGTGGCGGTCGCCGTGAGTTGGTAAGTGCCGGGGGCGACGGGGGGCAAGAAGAACAGACCCTGGCTGTTGGTGGTGGTTGCGACGGCAACGTTGGTGGCGAGGTTGCGGACGGTGACTTTGGCTTTGGGGATGGAGGCACCGGAGGAGTCGACGATGGAGCCGGAGACAGCGGCGTTCTGGGCCCAGAGGGCGCAGGTACTGAGAACGAGAACCCAGAGAAGTTGAAGCATGATTTTACCTTACTATAGTTTAATAATTGTGGCAGGGAGCGCCGCTGCGCAGGTGACGGAACGAAGCCGGGAGTATTTGATTCTAATTGACTTGTGGTTATCGGCGGTCCGGTGTTTCGCCTACATAGAGAGCGTCAGGACGGTATGGCCCGCTTACTACGTGCGCGGCTGAATGCGGTGCGTGGAGGA
>JAYVUQ010000443.1:0-7537 GCA_043787785.1 Bryobacteraceae bacterium | reverse complement strand
ATCGCCTAAGCGAACTTCGTGGCCGGGCAAACTGAAGTCGATGGAGTCTGGCCGGTCGCCCGGGTAAAGCTCTTTTTTGTCGGCGCTATTGAGTAAGTTATAGACGCCGCCTTCGTTGGGGGCGGAGTAACTGCACTTTTTACAGGCGAGGGTATCGTCAGAGAGACGTTGTAAGTCGCCGCCGCAATCGGGGCAGCGCAAGAGTAAGTCGAAATACCCGGGGTCGCGGATGGTGCGGGGCGATTCGCCGGCTTTGCGGCAACTGGCGGCGAGCGTGCCGCCGAGGGCGCGTGCACCGCGCCAATCGGAGCCGTGCGGATCGAGCCATTTGGCCAGGCGCTTCATCCAGCGCTCGCCCCAGCCGCGTTCGGGCACGCAGATTTCGTATTCTTGCGCGACAAAGTGCTTCTGCACTAACTCATGCCAATCGCGCAGATTCATGCGGTGATTCTGCCGGATGCCAAAGCTCTCTTCCTGGTGGGCGCCGATGACGTCGCGCACCAGATAGCCCAACAATCCCCACTCATGCAGCTGGCGCTCCCAGGGCTTCATCGTTTCCACATAGGGGCAGCGATAGAGGCGCAGGCTGAGGGCGCGGCGCATGGGTTCTTCGCCAAAGACGAAGACGCCGCCGGGCTCGAGCACCCGCTTCACTTCGAGGAAAACGGCTTCAATGTCCTGGAACTGGCTGAGCATCTGATAGGCCAGCACAGTGCGTAGGCTGCCATCCTGAAACGGCAAACGGAGTGCGTCGCCGGCCATGCGCATGGGGGCAATCGGCATGCCCCATTGCTCCTGCAGGACGATTCCGTAACGCAACGAATCGGCGGAAATGTCCAAAGCGAATCCGGTGGCGCCAAACTGGTTGGCCAGCAGGTAGCTGGTATGGCCGGCGTTGGCGCCAATTTCGAGGAAGGGGGAAAAGTCACCAATGAAAGCGGCGTGCTTGCGCAGGATGGCACCGCGCCGTTCGTTCTCCTCAGCGTAGACGCGGCTGGCGCGTTCCGGTTCGCCGAGCGAGGCAAAGTTATGGAACTCCACCTCGGCTCGCTTCACGGACATCGACTGGGCGCTGTGGTTCATAGCTGCTCCAGTTTTAATTGGCGGAGGTCTTCGAGGAGGATGTCGGGCTGGTAGAGGGCGAGTTCGTCAAGGGAGTAATGTCCGGTGGCGACGGCGATGGAGACCATGCGGTTCTCTTTGGCGGCGATGATGTCGTTGGCGGTGTCGCCGATGAGGTAGGTGGGCGTTTGGCGGGTGGCCCAGCCGGCGCGGCGGGCTTCTCGGGCCGCAAGTCCAGCCAGAATGCCGCGGGTGGAGCCCATGTCGGCGAAGGCGCCGAGGTGAAAGTGATGGTCGAGGCCGGCTTGCCGCATCTTGCGCCAACCGATAGCGCTGAGGTTGCCGGTGACGAGGCCGAGGGTCGCTTGGCGGCGACCGAGTTTGTTGAGCAGGGGACGGACGCCGGGGCAGACTCGCTGGCTCAGATCGGGACAGCGGCGATGATAAAGGCGTTGCGCGCGGGCGACGATGCCGGGCATGGCGGCGCGAATGGTTTTGGGGCCTTGCCCGGCCTGACGCATCATCATGGTGATGATGTCGCGGTCAAGCATGCCGAAGACGGGAATGGTGGCGATGCTGACGCGCACGCCGGTTTCGAGGCGGATGGCGTCTTCAAGGGCTTGGCCATGGGCGGGTCCAGCACGGCGCACCAGGGTGCCATCGATATCAAAAAGAACGAGAATGCTGCCGGTCAAGCTTTCATTATCGCAAGGATGCAGGCAAGGCCGCCGAAGTGGTGCCGAAAAGGTGCCGGTGTGTAACGCCTATTGGGGGAAGGCCGTTAATTTCGGCGGTGGTTACAATTCATGCGGTGACAGCACTAATGGTTATGGCGCGGTATGTCCTGGCCAACGTTCTGATACTTGACGGCAAATTCAAGCACCGCTCCTGTTTCCAGTTGACCGACGTGCGCCCGGAATAGCTCTTGCCAGGGCGTCTGGTGAGGACGAATGTCGATCTTCATTGCCGCTCGCCGATTCGCAATCTCTTCGCCCGAGATCAGCACATCGACGCGGCGTTGGTTCAAGTCGACGTGAATGCGGTCTCCGGTCTGCAGGATCGCCAAGTTGCCGCCCACCGCCGATTCAGGCGATGCATTCAAGATCGACGGACTGGCCGAGGTGCCGCTCTGCCGCCCATCGCCCAAGGTCGCCATCTGGTTCACGCCGATTTTGATCAGCGCGTCGGGCGGCTGCATGTTCACCACCTCGGCGGCGCCCGGTTGGCCCACTGGTCCCACGCCGCGAATCACCAGAATGCACTTTTCGTCGATTTCGAGCGCCGGGTCGTTGATGCGGTCGTGATAATCTTCCGACCCTTCAAAGACGATGGCGCGACCGGTGAAGGTGTTCTCCGCACCCGGCTTCGCCAGGTAACGCTGACGGAACTCCTCGCCGATCACCGAGGTCTTCACCAGCGCGGAATGGAAGAGGTTGCCGCTCACCACCAGAAATCCGGCGTTGGGCATGAGCGGCTCTTTCACGGTGCGGATCACCTTGACGTCCAGGCTGCGGCGGTGCGCATAGTTTTCACCGGTAGTTTTGCCGCTGACGGTGAGCGCTTCCTGATTGATGAGCCCGGCGGCGATCAGCTCGCCCATCACGGCCGGGACGCCGCCCGCCAAGTGGTAGCCTTCGCTCAAGTACTCACCGGCCGGTTGGCAATTCACCAGCAGCGGCACCGCGTGGCCGATGGTTTCCCAATCCTGTATGTCCAGCTCCAGGCCCATGTGGCGGGCGATGGCGTTGATGTGCGGCGGGCAGTTGGTTGAGCCGCCGATTGCCGAGTTGACGACGATCGCGTTGTCGAAAGCGGCGCGGGTCATGATCTGGCTGGGGCGCAGATTTTCGCGCACCATCTCCACAATGCGGCGGCCGGTTGCATAAGCCATCTGGGCGCGCTCACGATAGGGTGCCGGAATGGCGGCACAGCCCGGCAAGGACATGCCCAAAGCCTCGGCCAGCGAATTCATCGACAGCGCCGTGCCCATGGTGTTGCAATGGCCGATGCTCGGCACCGAGGAAGCCACCATCTCCATGAAGCCGGCATAGTCGATGCTGCCGGCCGCGAACAGGCGCCGCGCTTCCCAGATCGCCATCCCGCTACCGGCCAGCTTGCCCTCGTAATAGCTGTTGATCATCGGCCCGCCAGAAAAGACAATGGCCGGAATGTTGACGGTAGCGGCCGCCATCAAACCGGCTGGCGTGGTCTTGTCGCAGCCGGTGGTGAGAATGACGCCGTCGATGGGATTGCCATGCAACACTTCGACGAGGCCAAGGTAGGCGAGATTGCGGTCGAGCCCGGCGGTGGGGCGGCGGCAGCCCTCATGAATGGGATGGACGGGGAAGACGAAGGGTAAGCCGCCCGCGTCACGCACGCCGTCGCGGAGGCGGCTTTCGAGCTCCAGCAGGTGCCGGTTGCAAGGCGAAATGTCACTGCCGGTTTGGGCGATCCCGATCACGGGCTTATCGCTTTGCAGCTCTTCCCGGGTCAGTCCGTAGTTGGGGAAGCGCTCCATATAAAGCGCGGTCATCCCAGGGTTGGCGTGGTTATCAAACCAGTTGCGGCTGCGCAAACGTCCGGGGCACTCCAGCTTGGGGTCAAGGCTCATGAAGACCTATTGTATCCGGCCCGGCGTCCTCGATCTTATGACTGGACCTTACCGGTCTTCTTCCATTGAAATGCGGAGCGCCTTCAGGAACTTCGCATCTTGAGAGGTCCACTTCACCGTGCCCGCCGATTCAAAGGTGGTGCGCGCTCCGCCCGCCTGATCGCTGGAATCGTCTTCAGAGTCACCGTCGGTATCGCCGTCCGCATCACGGTCGCGCTTGTTAAAGCCGATAGTCGCTTCGAGCACTAGGAACACGTCATAGCCCGAGCGCTTGATGTCACCAATGGCGCTGGCGATACGGTCCGATTCGGACAACGATTCGTTGATCGCGTTGCCCAGTTCTTGCATTAACTCTTTCAGGCGATCATCCAATTTCGGTACCTTTCCCTTCGGACCGCCGAACTGCACGGCCTGTGCTGCACGGTCTGATTTCAGGCTAACATGTGCGGCTAAATGTTGGGAGCCTCTACTACGCAGGATGCGATTGCGCGCCCCAACGCTTCATCCAAGTTATCGGCCAAGACTCTGATAGCATGAGACTACCCTTCTTATGTGGAAATTGGTGAAGCAATTCGCAGGCACCGTCGTCCCGGCGGTCTTAAAGCCCCTGCGGATCATGTGGAACGAAATGATCGGCTTTGTTTTCATCGTCTTCGCGGTCATGATCATGGGCTCCACGGTGCGCAAGTGGAACGATTTCGACGGCTCTGCCAGCTCCATCGGCCTCTTCGCCGCCTCGGTTTTCTTCTTTCTCGTCATGGCTGGTTACGGCCTTTACTCTTTCTTCCGGGCTCGTAAAATCAAGCGCACCTGATGAAACCTGGCGAGTTTCCCTACACCCGAGGCATCCACGCGGACATGTACCGCAGCCGCCTCTGGACCATGCGCCAATACGCCGGCTTCGGCACCGCTCAGGAGGCCAACCAGCGCTATCACTACTTGCTGGCCCAAGGCACCACCGGATTGTCTGTCGCCTTCGACCTGCCTACCCAAATGGGCTACGACCCCGACCACCCGATGGCCTCGGGCGAAGTAGGCCGTGTCGGCGTCGCGATTTCCTCCCTGGCGGATATGGAAGTTCTCTTCCGGGGCATCGAGCTCGAAAAGGTCTCCACCTCGATGACCATCAACTCCACCGCGGCCATTCTGCTGTCCCTCTACGTCCTGGTTGCGCGCCGCCAAGGTGCCGACGCGAAGAGGCTCAACGGCACCATTCAGAACGACATTTTGAAGGAGTACATCGCCCGCGGCACCTACATCTACCCGCCGCGCCCCGCGATGCGCATCATCACCGACCTGTTTGCCTGGGCTGGCCGCGAGGTGCCCGAATGGAACACCATTTCCATCTCCGGCTATCACATCCGCGAGGCGGGTTCGACGGCCATCCAAGAGGTGGCGTTCACCCTCGCCAACGCCATCGCCTACATCGAAGCCGCCATCGCCGCGGGCTTGCCCGTGGATACGTTTGCCCCCCGGCTCTCGTTCTTCTTTAACGCCCACAACGACTTCTTTGAGGAGATTGCCAAGTTCCGTGCCGCCCGGAAGCTGTATGCGCATCTCATGCGCGATCGCTTTGGCGCCGTGAATCCGAAAAGCCAGCAGTTGCGCTTTCACACCCAAACCTCGGGAGCCACGCTCACGGCGCAACAGCCGGACAACAACGTCGTCCGCGTGGCCCTGCAAGCGATGGCGGCGGTGCTGGGCGGCACGCAGTCCTTACACACGAACTCTCGCGACGAAGCTTTGTCGTTGCCAACGGCCGACAGCGCGTTGTTAGCCTTGCGCACCCAGCAAGTGATCGCGCACGAGAGCGGCGTGGCGCACGAGCCCGACCCTTTGGGCGGTAGCGTCTACGTCGAACGGCTCACCGGCGAGATCGTCACCGGCGTCCAAGCCTATCTGGATCGTATCGACCAAATGGGCGGCGCCATTGCCGCCATTGAACAAGGCTACATTCAGCGGGAAATCCAGAATGCGGCCTACGACTATCAGCGCGACATCGAGAGCGGCAAGCTGTCAATTGTGGGCGTCAATAAATTCACCCAACCACAGACCGCGTCGATCCCGATCTTCAAACTTGATCCCACCCTCGAACAGCAGCAAGTCGACCGCCTGCGCGAAGTAAAGGCGAGCCGGAGCTCCAGCGAAGTCGAGGTCCGTCTGGCCGCGCTCGAGCAGGCGGCGCGGGGCAACGACAATCTGCTGCCCCACATCCTGTCTTGCACCGAAGCCTACGCCACGGTCGGGGAAGTCTCTGATCGTCTGCGGCACGTCTTCGGCGAGTACACTGAGAATTCTGCCTAAATCGGATAGAATCAAGCACTCCCGGCTTCCTTTCGTTGCTTTGCTACCAAAGTAAACGCACCGGGTAGGCGCCAAAAGCAGGGTCCGGAGTCACGACGATCATGCCTTGCTGAAGCGCCTGGGCGATGATCAACCGGTCAAAGGGATCCCGGTGCAGTAGAGGCAATTTCTCGGCCAAAATTACCTCCTCCTCGGTGAGAGGTAGCGAAAGGATGCCTGAATCCACCCGGACTTGCGGAACTAGCACCTCCGGCCGGGCAGGCAACTCCAAAAAGCCCCGTGCGTACTTGCGCCCAATCTCCCAGCCGGAAACGGCGCTGAGGTAGACTTCGTTGGCCGGGTCAAGGATGGCGGCGCGCGCCTTGGCAGAAAGCTCCGGCGCATCGCCTTGAAACCAAAGGAAGGTACAGGTATCGAGAAGCAGTCTCACTGGCCGCTGGTCTGGCCTTTGCTCTGCGTGGGGAACAGTGGCGAGTTCTCGAAATCAGCTAACTCGCTGTCAGGCATAGGCTGGAAGGCACTCTCCGTCCACCGGATCTGGCCCTTCAGCAAGCCCGCTTTCCGGCTAACCACCGGAGGCGGAGTCGGCACCGGAGTCGACAAGGGGCGCAATTCGGCAATTGGCTTGTTGTGGCGGCTAACAATGATCGTCTCTCCGGCCACAACTTGGTCTAGAAGATTAGACAGATTTGCCTTTATTTCCTGTACGTTCATGCGATGATTCTGACCTATTTTGCGACCAAGTGCAAGGGTTTGTTTCTTGCGTAACCATGAAGGCCCTTTCATCGCCCTACTCTTGGCGGTAAACTCGCTGTAGAGGAGCTAACCCATTCGTTCCCTGTTGATCATTTCCGCTTTTCTCTTCAGTTCGTCCGCCTGGGCTGACGTCCGAGCTGTTTCCACTTTAGTCACCAAGAGCTGCGTCGGCTGCCACAATGCCAAAGTGCAGTCGGGCGACGTCAACCTGAGTGGTGCCCACAACTTTGACGGTGATCGCGAGCTGTGGGAACGGGTTACAGCCAAGTTGAAGTCCGGAGAGATGCCCCCTTCCGGCGCGCCCAAGCCGCCCGCCTCCGACATCACCGCGGTTACCAAGTGGCTGGAAGGCGAGTTCCTCCGGCAGGACCGGGCAACCAAACCTGACGCCGGCCGCCCTACCGCCCGCCGGTTGAATCGCGCCGAATACAATAACACCGTGCGCGACCTGCTGAGTGTCGATATCCGGCCCACCGAGAACTTCCCGCAAGACGAATCGGCCTTTGGTTTCGACAATATCGGTGAGGCGCTGAATCTCCCGCCCGTTTTGCTCGAGAAATACGTCGACGCCGCCGAACGAGTGGTGCGCACGGCCATCTTTGGACCTGACAAACTCAAGCCGTCCAGCATTCACTATTCGGCCCCGGTGCGGCTGAACGAGTTACTGACGAACGACACCAAGTCCCGAGCGCTCACCGCGGAGCAAGTAAATAACTACGACCTCAGCGGCCTCAGCACCCAGCACGCCGCACACTTTCTGCATCGCTTTCCCGTCGACGCCGAATATAACTTTCGCCTTGTGCT
>JAYVUQ010000442.1:0-19254 GCA_043787785.1 Bryobacteraceae bacterium | reverse complement strand
GCTATCGGCATGCCCGGTTAGCAGGACCCGCGTGGCTTCCGGCTGTAGGCGCCGGGCGTGGCCGAGTAACTGAATGCCGTTCATTCCCGGCATCATGTAATCCGAGACAATGAGTTCTACGGGATGGGTTTCCAGATACTCCACCGCGCGCCCGGGATCCGTAAAACTCCGCACCTCATGTTCGGCTTCTATGAGCAGCAGCGTGCGGATGCTCGTGAGCACCATGTCTTCATCGTCAACGAGTAAGACCGTTGATTTCCGGGTTACTTCCAAGTTAGTCTCCTTTTACCCTGCTTTGGTCCACCGGGATCCGAATGTGAAATGTTGAGCCTTGGCCAAATACGCTTTCAAACTCTACCGTACCGCCATGCACCCGCCGCACGGCATCGCTGACGATGGCGAGTCCGAGGCCGGTACCGACCCCGACGGGTTTGGTGGTGAAGGACTGCTGGAGCACTTTGGGCTGATCTTCCGGCCGAATGCCGCAGCCGGTGTCGGCGATCCAGAGGTGAATTTGGCCTCCCTCGTTGCGGGTGCCTACCGTCACGCCACCAGAGCCCTCGATGGCTTGGGCGGCGTTGTCGATGAGATTCAAGAGGGCTTGGGCCAACAGGCTGGGGTCGCATTCGACGGTGGGGAGAGTGCCGAAATCCGTTTCGAACTGAATGCCGGTGCGAAACCCAGTGGCTACCAATTGGATCATCGATTTCGCAAGCTCATTCAGATCGACCCGCTCGAACTCGGCCTGACGGGCGCGGGCTACTATTTTGAGGCTCTTCACTAGGCCGCGAATGCGTTCACATGCGACCTGGTCAACGCCTAGCAGGTTGCGCAGCGTGGCGATAAGCTCTCGCGCGGGGCCTTCCGGCTGCGTCTTCTCCAGCGCGTCAACGAGCCGGATCTCCAATTCCGTATTGCTGGCCAGGGCGGCGACCGGCGTGCTGAACTCGTGCGCGACGTTGGCCAGCAACTTACCCAGGGCCGCAAAGCGCTGGAGTTCGACGAGTTGTTCCGGCTCATACGCGAACGGCATTAGCCAACCAGCCTCCGGAATCGTTTGACGAGCGTGGAGAAGACGGCGGCGGAGATCTCGACGTTGTCGGAGAGCACCTCAAAGAAGTCCTCGCGCGCAATCCGCAGCAGCCGGGTTTCCTCCCGCGTGGTGGCGGTGAGCGGCATCGGTTCGCTGTCGAATAATCCCCAAGCGCCGAGGACTTCATTTTGCTTGGCCGTGTGCACCGCCTGCCCATTTTGGCTAAGTTCAACGGAGCCATCGAGCACCACGAACAGGGCGTCGAGGCGCACGGAAGGCTGCAGAATCACTTCCCCCTCCGGATGGCGCACTTCGGTGGCGATGGCAGCGACTCTCGATAACTGATCGGGATTGAGATTTTGCAGCAGATCAACGCCTTCCAGGGCGATGACTCTTTCGACCAAGTTTAGTTCAGCCATAGAACGATTCCCTCCGTTAAGCCAGCGCCGCGGCGGCCGCTTGGGCGACGGCGGCATTATCCGGTCCACTCTGTTTGCCCACTCGAACAATTTCCGGTAATAGCGTTCGCAGCCGGCGCTCGGCGGCGGTGGATATGGCGCAGGCGGCAAGCCATGGGTCAGTCGCGACAATCAGGGAGCGCAGGGCCGCTTCTTCGGTGGGTGATTCGATGCCGTAAAGGTCGCGCGCGTTCTTGGCCACCCGGGGCGCTCCTTCGAAAAGCGGAATGATGAACTTCTTCAAATCGCGATCCAAGGTGCTGTCCAGGTAGTCCAAGGCGACGGTGACTTTCTCTGGTTGGCGGCTGCGGACGGCCAGAAATGCGCTGTACATTTCGGCGGGTGCATAGCGAAGGGCTAGCAAGCGGAAGAGACGGTCTTCGATTTGCTCCATGCGCACTTCAACCGACCGTACCAGGAGGGATGACGCCGTTCTGGGTACGCTGAAAGTGCGCAGCACGCCGAGCTTCGAGCCCATATCGAAATAGCGTTTCGCTTCGGCCGTGATTTGCTTCGACACGACATCGCTCTTGAACTTGAGGTGGGGCGCTGACTCGCGCAAGCGGTTCAGGGCTTTCAGTATCGCGAGGGAATTCGCATCGTCCGAAGTGGCCAACGAGGTGAGGAGGACGTCGACGCTTTGCTGATCGCGGATGAGACGCAAGACTCGGGGGATGCGGCGGCGAATGGCGATGGGCGTGGTGGGGTCGCCCAGAATGTCGCCGAGCGCTCCGCAGATGCGGGGTCCGAAATGGCCGAGCGATTCGGTGGCGGCGCCGCGCACGGCACGGTCGCCCAAATGGCGAATTATGGTGTCGAAATGGCGGCGGTCCCCGAGTTGGCCAGCGGCGCGGCAACTGGCCTCTTGCACGCGGGGGTCGGGGTCTTCAAGCAGTTGGGTCAGATGGTGGTTGGGGTCGCTTCCCCTCAGCTCGATGGCCTGGGCGGCCAGGGCCCGGCGTTGTGGGTTGGGATGACGGCCGGCTTGGGCAATCCAGCCTTCGTTAATGCTTGAGCCGTCGTCGATGGAGATCAGATACTGTAAGGCGGCGTGTTGCTCCGGCCCGTCGACGGCGGATTCCAAAGCTAGTTGGGCTGCCTCGCGTAGCTCCGGATATCGAGTGATACCGGCCACTTCGTAGACTTTTCGGCGGACTTCCAGGAACGGCGAATTGATCAGGCCGGCCAGCAACGGGGCGATTTCATATTGGGCGGCCTCGGCCAATTGGCCCAGGGCGTAGCTGGCTTGGCGGGGCGTGCCCTCGGTGAGTTGGCGTTCGAGAAGTTGGATGGTGCCGGCATCGGCGGCGGCGAGGTGAACGCCAGACAGGTCTAATCGCCGGCTCGCTAAACGCCGGCGAATGGTGGAGACGTATTCGCGGCTAGCCAGCACGGAAAGCATGATCCACAGCACGCAAAAACCGACCACAAGGCCAGAGATTTGCCGCGCGTCAGGCTGCTTGCCGGGCGGGACAAAGAGGGCGGAGAACGCCATCAGCACGAGTCCGCCAATGCCGCGGCCGAAGCGGTCCATGAAGATATCGACGAAGGCCTTGGTGCGGTTCTTGAGGCTCGAGGGCAGCGGGAGGTACAGCAGCTCCATGCCGGTTTTGTTCAACGTGTACCGCGTTCCGGCTTCGAGGATCCTCACCACCGACGCGACGGCCAATTGAGGCATGACGATGAGGCATAGCGAGGTGGTTCCGATGACGACGGGCATAATTTGGAGGGTGCCCCCGACGCCCAATCGGCGGACAATGATGGCCGTAAGAAAAAACTGCATGACGAACGTCACCAGCGTCAAATAGACGCCGAAGAAGCTTCCGAGAAAGGCGGTTAATTCTTCCTTCTTGGGATACGCTAATTTGGCCAACGCGCTGAATTGATAGTCGATCATGACGTCGACGATGAACATCAGCGTAATGATGCCCATGATGACTTGCAGGTGCTTGTGCTTTTGAATTCCGGCGAGAATGTCGGCGAACTCAAACTTCTCTTCCGACTCGACACCTTTGGCGGCCCGCAGGTTGACGTTTTTGAGGGAAGCTAGCAGCATCAAGGCGCCAAAGGCCAGGATGACCATGACGCCGCTGGCCAGCAGGAGATGACGGGTTTCCACCATCAGCGCGACGATGGCGGTGAACTGGCCGCCGAACGAGGCGCCGGCGACGGCCCCCAGACCCAGGATGCCAAACAGACGCTTGGCCTCGCGCGAATCGAAGACGTTGGCGGCCACCAGCCACGCCTGCGATACCAGGATGATACTGAAGAGGCTGACCCAGATGTTCAGGACGTAAAGCATCCAACCGAAGTCGAATTGCAGGAGCCACCAGATGGCGGCGAGGCACGAAAGCGAAATGCCGGTGGACCAGTAAATCGCCACTTGCAGCGAGGCCCTGACCGCGACGCGGGTATAAAGGAAAGCTAGCAATCCGCCGCAGACGGCGATCAAGACGTTGAGGAGCGGCAAACGGTCAATCTCGAACTTATTCAGAAACAGCGCCCGCGACACGGGCTTCAAAATATAGTAGGCAAAAAGCACAAACATCATGTGCAGCGCCATCAGGAAAGTCCGAGCGCGTTCACCCGGGCGAACATCGTACACGCTTTGCCAAAAGAGTCTCACCCGGCGCATCGTTCGACATGATACCTTACCCGGGGCGCAATTCACGCTACAATCCGATTTCGTGGGCGTAAGTCAGGTGATAAGTTGGTTATTTCCGGCGGGCGGCGCGGACGAAGGGTTCTATCAAGAGAGCCTTTCGCTCAGTGGACGGGGCGCGCGGGTGGCCGGGATCCTGGAGATGGGCGTCGGGCTCGTAGGTTTGGTGGGAGGGATGCTTTGGCCGGCCGCGTTAGGAATCCTGGTTCTCGGAGTGCTGACATGGCTGGCCGCGCGCATGGATGCGCTTTTTGAACACTCCCGAGCGGTGGTCGCCCTCGGCTTGGGCCTCGGGGCATGGGGTGCCGCGCTGTCGGTGCCGAACGAGTTTGCGCTTGTTTCGGTGACAATTCTTCTACTGGCGGCACCGGCCTTCGTCCCCCTCCTCCCTTGGCAAAGCATGCTGATGGGAGCCGCCGTGACGGCGGCGGCCGCCGTTTACGGCCACGCCGCACCGGTCGGGTTTCTGGCGGGTGCGGCCATCGTCCTGACGGCCGTCCTGTACGAACAGCGTCTGGGGAACTATCGCTCGTCGGCCGGCCTTTTGCACGCTTCGCAGGAGTTTCGCGATCTGCAATCGCGGCTGGTGCGGAACGAAAGCTCGGCGACGATGGTGCGTCTTTCGGCCGCTTTGGCCCATGAGCTAAGCTCCCCGATCGCCACCGTTTCGAGTGCGGTGGATACCCTGCTGCTGCTGTCGGCGCGCCAGGCGCTGGCGTCCGGCGCGGAGCAGGAACGGTTGCTGGCGCTGCAAACCGATCTTGGCCGATCGTTGCAGGAGTCGATATCCCGCTTGAAGAAGATTGTGCACCGCATCCAGCGGCTCTGCCACCTGGATGAAGCGGCCATGCAGAGCGCGAATTTGAACGAACTGCTGCGCGAGGCCGCGGCGCTGGTGATGTCCCAAGCCGCCACGTCTATCGAGTTCCGATGGAACCTGCACACATTGCCGGAACTGCAATGCCGCCCGCAACAAGTGACCATGGTTTTCTGGAATGTGCTGTTGAATGCCGCGCAGGCTATCGACGGCGATGGTCGCGTTTCGATCTCTTCCACCCTGCGTGATGCTCGCGTGGAGGTGAGAATTGAGGACGATGGCCGCGGCATCTCGATCGAACGCCTGGCGCATATCTTCGACCCGGTATTTAACGTCGCCGATAGCCGGGTTTCCACCGGCAATTGGAGCCTGTTTACTTCCCGGCAATTTATCAAGAACCACGGCGGCGAGTTACGCATCGAAAGCCTAGTGGGGCAAGGTACAACGGTTACTATCTACTTACCATGCAAATCCTGATTCTGATCCTACTTCTGGTGGCCCAAACGGCCAACGCGCAAGACACGTTTACCGGCGTGGAGCGGGTGGTGGCCCTGGGCGACGTCCATGGCGACTACGATGCTTTGGTGGCCATCCTGCGAGACGCTGGCCTGGTTGATCAAAAGTCCCGTTGGTCGGGCGGCAAGGCGCACCTGGTGCAGACGGGGGACCTGCTGGATCGGGGGCCCGACTCGCGCAAGGTGATGGAACTGATGATGTCGCTCGAGAAGCAGGCGGCCAAGGCCGGCGGACGGGTTCACTCCTTGCTGGGCAACCACGAGGCGATGAACATCTACGGGGACCTTCGCTACACCTCACCGGGAGAATTCGCGGCGTTTAAGACCGGCGATTCCGAGCGGGTGCGCGACGCGTTTTGGGAGCGGGAATTGCAGGCGATGCCGCGTCCACCGACGCCCGAAGACAAGAAGAAGTGGCAGACCGAACACCCGCTGGGTTGGGTGGAGCACCGGATGCAACTTGGGCCGGAAGGCACTTACGGTAAATGGCTGCGCAACAAGAATACTGTGGTAAAGATCAACGATAGCGTCTTTTTGCATGGCGGACTAAGCGCGAAATTCGCGGGCCGCGGCGTGGCCCAGCTAAATGCCGCCATCCGCGCCGAGCTCAAAGACGTCTCCCAACTGCAGATGGATAGTTCGGTGCTGACCGATCCGGATGGCCCGCTCTGGTATCGTGGACTCGCGCAGGACACCGGGCCGGAGATGCTGCCGCTGGCGATTCGCCTGACGGAGGCGCTGGGCGTGAAGCGTATCGTGATCGGCCATACGCCGACCCCGGGCGCGGTGCTGCCCCGGCTGGACGGCCGCGTTATCTCGATCGACGTGGGGATGTCGGCTTACTACGGCAGCCACCGCGCTGGGCTGGTGATCGAAGGGGACAAGTTGTATGCGATGCATCGCGGGCAAAAGATAGCGCTGCCCGGTGGCGAAGCAGCGGAGTATTTGGCTTACGTGAAGCGCGTGGCTTCGCTCGAAAAACCGACGTCTCTGTTAGTGAAATATGCCGCGCAGGTGGAGGCGCAATTGGCCGGACTGAATCCGTGAGTTGACTTACTTGGCCGGCAGAAATTCGTATAACCTATCCGGGCCCAGTTTCTCGAAGTGGGCGACGATTAGATTGCGCCGCGCTATGAGGCTTTTAATCTGGGTCTTATTCAACCAGCGGCCCATCTCTCGCTTAATGTCCGCTTCGTTCAAAGCCTTGAGCCTAACCAGTAACTCGCGATCGCACTTTTCCATGCTTTTGGCATCCGATATTTTTTCGTGCATGCGGAAAGATCGGGAATGGTCGATCATCCAGAGGTTCCAATTCTTGTCGTACAGCATGTTGGTGGCGTTGCGGTCCATATTGTAAATCAGCTGGTCGAAGACCTTCATGATCAGGTATTGGCGCGACCAACGGTCTTTATCGGGTGCCGCGATCTTTTTCTTGAGCCGGTCCACTTCATCCATTTGAATGTCGTCGATCCACCAGGTGTAGGAGGCTTTCTTGCCCTGGTAGGAGCGTTCCACCGATACCGGAATCATCGACTCCAGGCCGAGCATGCGCCCCAGTCGGTAGCCCGCGAGATTGAGCATGTAGGAGTCCTGGAAGTTGAATTCAGTACCCGTTAGGCCCTCAAACTTGGCTTTGGTTTCATCGATGGTCTGAATGCTGGCGTCGTGGGTGGTGGCGCCATCGGTCATCGTGGCGCGGATGGTTCCGGTGACTCCTTTCTTGGCGGCATGGGCGACCTTGAGGGTCGCCTTTTCGAGAAAGGTCTCCTGCTGCTCAACGGAAAGGACTGGAATACCTTGAGCCCATGCCGCAGGCAAGGCAAAAACAAGCGCGAGCAATGTTCGTCGCATCGCCTAAGACGCTAGCACATTCAGGAGTTGGAATCCAGGAGGCGAGGGGGACCACAAGGGCCCATGTCCCGCTTCCGGGTTTGGCGCAACGGGAATTCGGTTTACCGCACTGGCGAACGCGATTCGTCAGACTTCCCGGACGCAAATCACCAATTCCGGCAATCTAGGTCTTGATGCTTTCACGTTGTACCACCAGCTTGGACACGGTTGGATCGGCCATTGGAATGGATGCGCTTTCTCTAACAGATCATCACACTGTTCGATATAGAGTCGATTTGCCCACCGCTTCCGATCTTCTGATTCAAAATCACTCTTGCGCCGTACACCCTCTCTGGCAGACCGACTTGCACACTCCCTGTGGATTTTGCTAGAGTAAAACCTGTTCGATCCCTCAGATTTGGGAGATCCGCAGCCAGAAGCGTAAGCTTAAGGCCCAACGGATCGCTTGGACCAGTCAACATATGCCAAATAAACCAGGTAAAAAATACATTGCTGCGGCCAAACAGGTTGAAGCTCGCCTTTACGGCCTTGCTGAAGCTGTGCCGCTTGTTCAGAAGATCAAATTCACCAAGTTCAATGAAACCGTCGAGGTTCATATGCGCCTCGGGGTCGACCCTAAGCAGGCCGACCAAATGGTTCGCGGGACCATCGTTCTGCCGAATGGCTTGGGCAAAGCGGTCCGGGTCTTGGTAGTCGCCTCCGGCGAAAAGATTAAGGCGGCCGAAGATGCCGGTGCCGATTTCTTCGGTGGCGACGAGATGATCGAAAAAATTCTCAAAGAAAATTGGCTTGATTACGACGTGATCGTAGCCACCCCCGACATGATGCGTGGCATGGCCCGCCTGGGGAAATTGCTCGGTCCCCGTGGTTTGATGCCGAATCCGAAGACCGGAACCGTGACGACGGACGTGGCCAATGCCGTTCGCGAAGCGAAAGCGGGTAAGGTTGAATTTCGCGTCGATAAAACGGGTGTGATTCACGCTCCGGTCGGGAAGACGGGTTTTTCGACGCCCGAGTTGCTCGAAAATGCGGACGTTTTGATTAAGGCGGTCGTCCGCGCCAAGCCAGCTGCCGCCAAGGGAAAGTATGTGCGGTCGATTACCTTGTGCTCCACCATGGGCCCTGGTGTGTCGCTCGATCCGGCACCCTTTGCGGTTGCCCCCAAGGCTTAACTTCCCCGGCGAATAGGAGCAACCATGAAAGATAAGCAACAGAAAAAACGAGAACTGGACGCGTTGCGCGCTGAGCTGGAATCCACGCGCAATCTGTTTGTCACCAGTTTCAATAAGCTCACCGTGGCGCAGGATTTCGCTCTCCGTAAAGCCGTCAAGGCCGTCGGTGGCGATTACCAAGTGGTTAAGAATACCATCGCCGAAAAAGCTAGCGCGGGGCTGGATCATGCTCCCGCTCTCCAGGGTTTGGTTGGAATGAATTCCGTGGCGTGGACGCGAGGTGATGTCGTCGCTTTGGCGAAGACGTTAACCAAGTATGCCAAAGAGAATCCGGCTTTTACTTTTAAGGCCGGCGTCGTAGAGGGCCGGGTTATTGACATAAATGCTGTCAATGAGCTGGCGAATCTCCCGTCGAAGGAAGAGATCTACTCCAAGTTGCTTTGGCTGATCAATGCCCCGGCGCAACGTTTGGTTACGGTCACCAATGCGGTCGGTCGCAACTTGGCGGTTGTGGTTGACCAAGGCGTCAAAGAGAACAAGTTTCAAGCCTAGGTTTAGCCCCGCGTTAACGGGGGTTGGGTCGAAGCGATAAAGATTACGAAGGAAGGTATAGGGAAATGGCGGACATTAACGCGATTGCGGAAAATATTCAGGGCTTGACGCTGTTGGAGGCCTCTCAGCTCGTTAAAATGCTCGAAGAGCGGTTGGGCGTTTCGGCTGCGGCGGCGGTTTCGGCCGCTCCGGCCGGGGCGGCCGCTGCGGCGGCTGTGGTTGAGGAGAAGACCGAGTTTACGGTAATCCTCACTGGCGCTGGCGCCAATAAGATCAATGTGATCAAGGTGGTACGCGAAGTCACCAGTCTTGGCCTCAAAGAAGCTAAGGACCTCGTTGATGGCGCTCCCAAGCCCGTCAAAGAAGGTATCAGCAAGGAAGAGGCTGCCACCATTCAGAAGAAGTTTGTCGACGCCGGCGCCTCGGTAGAAGTTAAGTAAACTTCTCCCGTCTCGTCACCGGTCGATCGACTAGCCTTCCGTGGCTGGGAGATGTTCAAGATTGGGAGGCGGGCCAGTTGGTTCCTTTTCACCGGGTTTCCGGCGTAAGGGTAAGCGACTGGCCCGCTTTCTGTTGTTTTGAGGATTTCTGCCTCCGGGCAGAATGCTGCCGTTCACTGAGCGCCTGTTTGACGAGCCTGTGAGTCTTCTGTTAACCTTCAGTTGATAATGGTGCGGTCTGCCTTTTTTCCTTGGGCGACTTGTTTGTCTGCTTCCTTGCCGTCAGTTGCGAAACGAACCTACATCATCGATCCCTCTTTCTTTGGCCTGTGGCAGTCCTGCGATTGCTTTTCTGGTCCAAGTGGGCGGTTCTTTCTTGCCTAGTTCGGCTCCGATTGCCTCAAGGCGTAGTCGTTCCCGTTGAAAAATCGGCCCGCTGCAAAAGTTTTTTGGAAATGCCCGCTCATTGAGCGCGAGCTGCTGATGCTGACTAGTGAAGTGAGGAGCAAGAAAAATGCCTGAGTCGCCAACACCGGTATTACGGGAGCGAGTCGATTTTTCGAAGATTCATACGACGGTTCCTATCCCGAACCTGATCGAAGTCCAGAAACGTTCCTATGAGCGGTTCCTGCAAATGGACCTGCTGCCCGACGAACGGGATGACATTGGTCTGCAGAGCGTCTTCCGTTCTGTCTTCCCGATTACGGACTTCCGTGGTCTCAGTGAGCTCGCCTTTGTTGATTATTCCATCGGCAACTGGGAGTGCAAGTGCGGTTCGCTCAAGGGTTTGAATCACCTGCGAACTGTTTGCCGCCAGTGCGGTGCCACCATCCGCACCAACCCCTTCCACAGCGGCGACGTGCTTTGCGAAGCCTGCGGAACGTTCAATAAAAATATTGTTACCTTCTGCAATCGCTGCGGTGACCCCGTCGGTCTGCAACTCAAGTACGACGTGCCCGAATGCGAAGAGCGTGGCATGACCTACGCCGCGCCGCTCAAAGTCACCATTCGTCTCACCGTATTCGACAAAGACGAAGCTGGCGCGAAGACCGTTCGCGACATCAAAGAGCAAGAGGTCTTCTTCGGTGAGATCCCGCTGATGACCGAAAACGGCACCTTCATCATCAATGGTACCGAGCGTGTCATTGTCAGCCAGTTGCACCGTTCGCCGGGCGTGTTCTTCGAACGCGTCGCGGCCCAAGGCTATTACCTCGGCAAGATCATTCCTTACCGCGGCAGTTGGGTCGAGTTCGAGTACGACAACAAGAGTCTCCTCCACGTCCGCATTGATCGCAAACGTAAATTTTACGGCACGGTGTTTCTTCGCGCGCTCGGCCTCAAGACCGACGAGCAGATCATTAAAGCCTTCTACGGCCAAACGCTCAGCAAGATTACGATCAAAGAGCAGACGAAGATCTTCTGGGATCTCGGCACCGGCCTGAAGGGCATGAAGCTCTCTTACGCCATCGCCAAGGGCGGCACAACGATCGTGCCGCAAGGCCGTAAGGTTACCGAATCGCTCTATCGTGAACTCGTCAAGAGCAAGGTCGATCAGGTGGAAGTCGCCGTCAACGACCTCGAGGGCGCTTACTTCGCCGCCGACGTGATCGACATGGATACGGGCGAAGTGCTCGCCGATGCCAATCATGAAGCTTCCACGGTCGCTCTCCAACGGGTGATGGAAGCCGGTATCAAGAATTTCGAGATCTTCTTCCCCGAGCGTGACGACGCGGGTATGGTGATCGCGATGACGCTTCGCAAGGATCCCGTCAAGGCGCAGAATGACGCTTTGCTCGAGATCTACCGCAAACTGCGTCCGGGCGATCCGCCCACCGTGGACACGGCTACCCAGTTGTTCCATGGCATGTTCTTCGACGACCGGAAGTATGACTTCTCGCGCGTCGGACGCATGAAGTTCAACATCAAGATTCACGAGCAGGCCGAATACGCCCCCGAAGCCTGGGCCACCGCCCATCCGGGCAAGAATCCGCTCGACCGCCGCGTCCTCGACCAGCAGGACTTCACCGATACCATCAGCTACCTGCTGAAGCTCCGCAAAGGTGTCGGTGCCGTTGACGATATCGATCACCTTGGTAACCGCCGCGTCCGCGCCGTTGGCGAATTGCTCGAAAATCAGTTCCGCATCGGCCTCGTGCGCATGGAGCGCGCGATCAAGGAAAAGATGTCGGTCTACCAGGAACTTTCGACGGCCATGCCGCACGACCTGGTCAACGCCAAGCCCGTCATGGCCGCCATCCGCGAGTTCTTCGGCTCTTCGCAGCTCTCGCAGTTCATGGATCAAACCAATCCGCTCTCCGAAATTACGCACAAACGGCGTCTTTCGGCACTTGGACCGGGAGGTTTGTCCCGCGAACGCGCTGGCTTCGAAGTCCGCGACGTCCACCCGACCCACTACGGCCGCATCTGCCCGATTGAGACGCCCGAAGGCCCGAACATCGGCCTGATCTCGTCGCTTTCGTGCTTTGCCCGCATCAACGAATACGGCTTCATCGAGTCGCCTTACCGCAAGGTCGACCACGGCATGATCGTCGACCAAATCAAGGTCCTCAATCCTGGCGATACGTCTACCAAGGTTGGCGAGATTATGCTCCGCGGCGATATCGATAAGGCGAACGAAAAGCTCTCCAAGGGCAAGCAATCCGCCGAATTCGAGCCCTACTGCGATTACCTCTCCGCCTGGGAAGAGGACAAATACACCATCGCGCAGGCCAACGTGCCGGTGGACGCGAATGGGCGCATTGACGCCGAACTCATCAACGCCCGCCGCCAGGGTAACTTCGTGTTGATTAAGTCGGACGAAGTGCAGTACATGGACGTCAGCCCCAAGCAACTCGTCTCGGTCGCCGCCAGCCTCATCCCGTTCCTTGAGAACGATGACGCCAACCGCGCCCTGATGGGCTCGAACATGCAACGGCAAGCCGTGCCGCTACTCCGCGCCGACTCGCCCTATGTTGGCACCGGTATGGAAAAGGTTACCGCGCGTGACTCGGGCGCGGTGGTCATCTGCCGCCGCACCGGTATCGTTGACTCAGTCGATTCCGAACGCATCATTGTGCGCGTCGAAGGCGCTTCGCAAGAAGGCCAAATGTCGCGCGAAGTGGGCGCTGATATTTATCAGCTCACCAAGTTCAAACGCTCGAATCAGAACAC
This sequence comes from Bryobacteraceae bacterium, assembly GCA_043787785.1. Classification (GTDB taxonomy): domain Bacteria; phylum Acidobacteriota; class Terriglobia; order Bryobacterales; family Bryobacteraceae; genus JALHNI01. The sequence continues at coordinate 6,583 of JAYVUQ010000442.1, read as the reverse complement.
CTGTATCAACCAGAAGCCGATCGTCGCCGTCGGGCAGCGCATCAAGAAGGGCGGGGTACTGGCAGACGGACCTTGCACCGACTTGGGCGAACTGGCTCTCGGCCGCAACGTCCTGGTGGCCTTCATGCCCTGGCGTGGCTATAACTTCGAGGACGCTATCGTGGTCTCCGAGAAGTTGGTCAAGGAAGACTATTACACTTCGATCCACATCGAAGAGTTCGAAATCGAAGCCCGCGACACCAAGCTGGGCCCGGAAGAAATCACCCGTGATATTCCGAACATCGCCGAAGGTTTCCTCCGCAACCTCGACGAATCGGGCATCATCCGCACCGGCGCCTCGGTGAAGCCGGGCGACATTCTGGTCGGCAAAGTGACGCCTAAGGGCGAAACCCAGCTCACTCCGGAAGAAAAGCTCCTCCGCGCGATCTTCGGCGAAAAAGCCGGTGACGTCAAGGACGCTTCCCTTTACTGCCCGCCGGGCATCGAAGGCATCGTCGTCGACGCCAAGGTCTTCTCCCGCAAGGGCGCCGACCTCGACGAGCGCTCCAAGCAGATTCTCGAGACCCAAGTGGAACGCCTCCATCGCAACCTCGAAGACGAAAAGCGCATTCTGGGTGACGAGCGCGCCAAGCGCCTCTCGAATCATCTCGAAGGCAAAAAGGTCTTAGCCGACCTGCACGACGAAAAGACCAACCGTAAGTTGATCTCGAAGGATGCCGACATCACCCGCGACTTCCTCGATAAGTCAAAGGCGCGTGACATCAAGCGCATCAAGATCGCCAATCGCGATCCGCGCCTCAATGAAGTGATCGACGAAATCGAGGAAATGACCTCGCGCCAGATCACGGTGCTCGAAAAAATCACCGAAGACAAAATCGTCAAGCTCCGCAAGGGTGACGAATTGCCCCCCGGCGTCATCAAGCTGGTGAAATGCTACATCGCCATGAAGCGTAAGCTTTCCGTCGGCGATAAGATGGCCGGCCGCCACGGCAACAAGGGTGTCATCGCCCGCATCGTTCCCGAAGAAGACATGCCCACGCTTCCCGACGGCACCCCCGTTGAGATCGTGCTCAACCCGCTCGGCGTTCCTTCCCGGATGAACGTCGGCCAGATTCTCGAAACCCATCTGGGCTGGGCAGCCAAGGCGCTCGGCGTCAAGTTCGCCACCCCCGTCTTCGACGGCGCCACCGAACATGACATCAAAGCCATGCTCGCCAAGGCCAACCTGCCCGGCTCGGGCAAGATGCGTCTGCGCGATGGTATGACCGGTAACGAGTTCGAACAGCCCGTCACGGTCGGCTATATTTACATGCTCAAGTTGTCCCATTTGGTGGACGACAAGATCCATGCCCGTTCCATCGGACCGTATTCGCTCATCACGCAGCAACCCCTGGGCGGCAAAGCACAGTTCGGTGGCCAGCGCTTCGGCGAAATGGAAGTCTGGGCCCTCGAAGCCTACGGTGCCGCCTACATCCTGCAGGAACTGCTCACCGCTAAATCGGACGACGTCTACGGACGCGCCAAAATCTACGAAGCCATCGTCAAGGGCGAAGCCGCCGCCGAACCCGGCGTCCCGGAATCGTTCAACGTGCTCATCCGTGAGCTGCAGTCGCTCTGCCTTGACGTCGAACTCATGAAGAAACCCAAGGAATCCGTAGACACGGCCTTGGCTGCCGACTAATTCGAGACCGAGGAGGAGACTTAATGTACCGATCATCACCGTACGACCGCGCAAATTTGATTGCCGACTTCGACTCAATTCGAATCTCACTAGCTAGCCCCGAGAAAATCCGTTCCTGGAGCCACGGCGAAGTCACGAAGCCCGAAACCATCAACTACCGTACCTTCAAGCCGGAACGCGATGGCTTGTTCTGCGCCCGCATCTTTGGCCCCATCGCCGATTGGGAATGTTTGTGCGGCAAATACAAGCGCATGAAGCATCGCGGCGTGATCTGCGACAAGTGCGGCGTCGAAGTGACGCTTTCGCGGGTCCGCCGCGAACGCCTCGGCCACATCGAACTCGCCAGCCCTTGCTCTCACGTTTGGTTCTTCAAGGGCCTGCCTTCCCGTATTGGCTATTTGCTCGACATCACCTTGCGTGAACTCGAGCGGGTCCTCTACTTCGAAGCCTACGTCATCGTCGATCCCGGCGAAGTGGCTGAGCTCTCCATTGCCGAAGTCATCACCGACGAACGTAAGCGGCAGCTCGAAACCGAATTTCCCGGTAAGTTCGTCGCCATGATGGGCGCCGAAGGCATCAAAGAATTGCTCAAGAAGGTTGACGTCGAATCCCTCTCGGTCGAAATCCGCGAGAAGATGAAGACCGAAACCAGCGCCCAAAAGAAGCTCAAGTTCGCCAAGCGCCTCCGCGTCACCGAATCTTTCCGCAAGTCCGGCAACAAGCCCGAGTGGATGATCCTGGACGTACTCCCAGTGATCCCGCCGGAACTGCGCCCGCTCGTCCCGCTCGACGGCGGTCGTTTCGCCACCTCCGATTTAAACGACCTTTACCGTCGCGTCATCAACCGTAACAACCGGCTCAAGAAGCTGATGGAGTTGCACGCCCCGGACGTCATCGTCCGCAACGAAAAGCGCATGCTGCAGGAAGCGGTTGATGCTTTGTTCGACAACGGCCGCCGTGGCCGCGTCCTGCGTGGCGCCAACAACCGCCCGCTCAAGTCGCTCTCCGATACCCTCAAGGGCAAGCAGGGCCGTTTCCGCCAGAATCTCCTCGGCAAGCGCGTCGATTACTCTGGCCGTTCAGTCATCGTCGTCGGCCCCGAGCTCAAGCTCCACCAGTGCGGGCTGCCCAAGAAGATGGCGCTCGAGCTCTTCAAACCCTTCATCTACCATCGCCTCGAACAGCGCGGCCACTGCACCACCATCAAGCAGGCCAAAGAGTTGGTCGAGCAGCAGGACCCCGTCGTCTGGGACATTTTGGAAGAAGTCATCCGCGACCATCCGGTGCTTCTGAATCGCGCGCCCACGCTTCACCGTCTCGGCATTCAAGCCTTTGAGCCGGTGCTCGTCGAAGGCAAAGCCATCAAGGTCCATCCGCTCGTCTGCACGGCCTTCAACGCCGACTTCGACGGTGACCAGATGGCCATCCACATTCCGCTCTCGCCCGAAGCGCAAATCGAAGCCTCCACTTTGATGCTGGCTTCGAACAACATCCTCTCTCCCGCCCACGGCGCGCCGATCACGGTGCCCACGCAGGACATGGTGTTGGGCCTCTATTACCTCACCAAGTCGCGCCCCGGCACCAAGGGCGAAGGCCGTACCTTTGCTTCGATGGAAGACGTCCTCATCGCCCTCGAAATGGGCGAGGTGGAAACGCTCACCCCCATCAAGCTCCGCTACACCGGACGCGTGCTCGACCTCGTCAAGGCTTACGACAACCAGAACCTGCTGCATTCTGAACCCATCGAGTACGTTAAGCAGTACATGGACACCACCGTCGGCCGCGTCATCTTGAATGACGTGCTCCCTGAGGAGATGCCCTTCATCAACGGCCTGCTCAAGAAAAAGGGTATGGCGCAGATGGTGCAATTCTGCTACCTGAAGCACGGCCTGCAAATCACCGTCGCTATGCTTGATCGCGTGAAGGAGCTCGGCTTCAATTACGCCACCCGCGCCGGCATCTCGATCGGTATCGATGACATGGTCGTTCCCGCTTCTAAGAAGAAGCTGGTGAGCGATGCCGAAAAGCAAGTCATCGAAGTGCAGAGCCAGTATCAGGAAGGCGCCATCACCCAGGGTGAGCGCTACAACAAGATCATCGAAATCTGGTCGAAAGTTACCGAGAAGGTCTCTGAGGAGATGTTCAAGGTGATGGAAGAAGACGACCGTACGGGCCGCAACCTGAACCCCATTTACATCATGGCGGACTCGGGCGCTCGCGGTTCCAAACAACAGATTCGGCAGCTCTCCGGTATGCGCGGCCTGATGGCCAAGCCGTCCGGCGAGATCATCGAAACGCCCATCACGGCTAATTTCCGTGAAGGCTTAAACGTGCTGCAGTACTTCATCTCGACGCACGGCGCGCGTAAAGGGTTGGCCGATACGGCTCTTAAAACAGCTGACTCCGGCTACCTCACCCGCCGCCTGTGCGACGTGGCGCAGGACGTCATCATCTCCGAACTCGACTGCGGTACCGGCGACGGTATCCACGTCGAACCGATCATCGAATCTGGCGAAATCATCGAGCCTTTGCGTGACCGTATCGTCGGCCGCGTGGCGCTCGAAGATCAACGCGACTTTGAAGGCAAGGTCATCGTGGCCGCCAACGAAGAGATCGATGAAGACAAAGCCGCCGCCATCCAAGCGGCCGGCATTGAGCGCGTCAAGATCCGATCGGTGCTCACCTGCGAATCGCGTCGCGGCGTTTGCCAACTCTGCTACGGCCGCAACCTGGCTTCGGGCCGGATGGTCGAACGCGGTGAAGCCGTCGGTATCATCTCCGCCCAGTCCATCGGCGAACCGGGCACTCAGCTCACCATGCGTACCTTCCACGTCGGTGGAACGGCCACCGGCTCGGCTGAGCAGTCGAAGCAGGACGCCAAAACCAATGGCGCCGTCAAGTATCTCGGCGTCACCACCGTCCGCAATGCCAAGGGCGAAATCATCTCGATGACGCGCTCGGGCATCGTTGCCGTGCTCGACGACAAGGGCCGCGAAAAAGAGCGTTACCCCGTCGTTTACGGCGCGCGCATTCTGGTGGAAGACGGAGCTCCCGTCCGCGAGAATCAGGAACTCCTCGAATGGGATCCCTACACCTTCTCGATTCTGTCGGAAATCTCCGGCGTGGTCCACTTCAAGGACATGGTAGATGGCATCACCATCAAGGAGCAGATCGACGAAGTCACCGGCCTCTCGCAATCGGTGGTCGTCGATTCGCCTGACGAAAAGAAGATCCCCATCATGATCATCCGTCCCGTGGGCGGTGGCAAGGCCGATGAGAAGCGTTATCTCATGCCCACCCACGCTCACTTGATGGTTCGTCACGAAGAGACCATCCACGCCGGCGACGTGCTCGCCAAGATCCCCCGCGCCACCACCAAAACCAAGGACATCACCGGTGGTCTGCCCCGCGTCGTCGAATTGTTCGAAGCGCGCAAACCGCGTGACCCGGCCGTCATCGCCGAAGTCAGCGGCATCATCAAGTACGGCGAAGTGGCTAAGGGTCTCCGCAAGATCTCCATCACCGCCGACGACGGCACCGTCAAGGAATACTCGATTCCCCGCGGCGTCCACATCAACGCGCAAGACAACGAACGCGTCACCGTGGGCGATCCCTTGCAGGACGGCCCCATGAACCCGCACGACATTCTCTCCGTCCTCGGCGAGAAGGAACTGCAGAAGTACATGGTCAACGAAGTCCAGGAAGTTTACCGCCTCCAGGGCGTGAACATCAACGACAAGCACCTCGAAGTCATCGTCCGCCAGATGATGCGCTGGGTGAAGGTCGACAAGATTGGCGATACCGAATTCCTCCCCGAGGAAGTGGTCGATCGCTTCAAATTCAAGGAAGAGAACAACCGCGTCATTGAAGCGGGCAGTCAGCCGGCCGAAGGCCGTGCGGTGCTGCTTGGCATCACCAAAGCTTCTCTCTCCACCGATTCGTTTATCTCCGCCGCCTCCTTCCAGGAAACGACGCGCGTCCTCACCGAAGCCGCCATCAACGGCAAGGTCGATTACCTGCGTGGCCTCAAAGAGAACGTCATCATGGGCCGTCTCATTCCGGCCGGTACGGGTCTCGCCTACTACCGCCGCGTGAAGATCGCCGGTGAGGACGTCGTCGAAGAAGAGCCCATCCATGAGGCCGATCCGCTCATGGAAGGCATCCCCGGCTACGACGAGGAAGCCCGCACCCTCTACGCGGGCGGCCTCAGCGAAGACACCAGCGCCCCTGGTGTTACTGAGGACTTGGCCGAAGTCGAGTAACTTCCTGTACAAACGAAAAGCCCGCGCCACCGCGCGGGCTTTTTTGTTTGTTATCCCCCGGCCAGCTAGCCGCCCCGTCGGAGGAATGTGGGCGGCCTGTTGAGTCAACGGAGGAACCTGTGTTGCTGCTTCTAACGCTTTCTCCACTTGGAGTACCTCGATGAATCCGGGGCTACGTAAGTTCCACGTGGCCGGTCGGCTTTGGTCCCTGGCGGGCGGCGGAGAACGAGGATCGGGATTATACCGAGGTTATGACCAGCCGAATCGAAAAAATCGAGAAAGAAGTCATGCAGCTATCAGCTGAAGAACTTGACGCTTTCCCTGCGTGGTTCGCGGAATACGACTTCGATGCCTGGGACCGGCAAATTGAGGCGGACTCCAAAGCGGGCAAGCTGGATCACTTGACGGCTGAAGCGATGCGCGAACACGAAGCTGGGTTTACGACGGAACTTTGATCCACCGGACCTCTTCCGCTTTTTGGAAGCTCTATCATCGGCTTCCCGAGCCGATTCGTTAGAATGCGGATCAGAATTCTCAGTTATTACTTTTCAGTTATTGAAGAACGATCCGCGCCATCCATCGTTGCACTTTAAGCCAGTAGGTAACCATGTTACGGCCCGTGTGGACTTAGATCATCGAG
>JAYVUQ010000441.1:0-9593 GCA_043787785.1 Bryobacteraceae bacterium | reverse complement strand
TGCCGGGGGAGTCTGTCGGAGAGAAACTTTCCTCGAACGTAGAATCAATAACTTACGAACAAGTCGGCGTCGCGCAAAACTTGTAAGTTGTTGATTCTAAAATATGTCGATTTTTCTCTCCGACAGACTCGGGGGATGCCCCGATTTCCCGATTTCCCATCTCACAGTGGACCCGAAGGATCGCCGGATGGTCGTTAGCAAGCGGATCAAAGAAGAATTTGAAAACGGCAAGGACTACTAACAAGCTGGAAGGTCAAGTGCTTCGAGAGCCAATCGAATCATGGGAAACCGTCGTTGGACAACCTCGAATTTCACGCCTACAATCTGTTTCGGTAACCGCCACCTCTACTCGACTTCGTTTCGCTGATTCAGCGTAAGGCCGAGTTTCTTTAGCAGAGCAGGAAAAATTCTCGTGAGCAACGTGGCGGCTACAGCCACTCCGATGTGAGCCATCGAATCCGGCACGTTCTCGCCTCTGTGAATAACCTTATTTCTAGCCTTCTGCACATCCGTGAACTCTTGCCACAACGTTGCCCTGGAGTTTGTTCGCTTGTACGAGTCCAAGTCTACTTCGGCGTAGGTCGCAAGAATCCCCGTTAGGAGCTTTTTGAAGCGATCCATCCCGGTGCCGTCAGTAGCAACTTCCGTGATAAATCCGGCCAAACCTTCGGTGTGAACGAGTCCAAATACAATCGGTCGAAGCATCACGGCTTTGAAGGCAATCTCCATCGCCGTTGTAGAGAATACGAGCGCAACCCTGGAATTAGTAGCTAGAAAACTTTGAGCCTCATGTAGTGCGGCAAAAGCTGGAAGCGCAATCCTCGGATTAGCTTTGAAGTACGACTTCAACCTCTCGCTATTTATTTCCTCAACGGCATCGGCCCTGATTTGGGCCTCGTACTGCTGGACCAAAACATCTTCGTAGTCCTGATCTTCATCCGTTTCGCCCGGTTCATAGTCGTCTGGATCAGGAACGTAGTCAGCGTAGGCGTCCGGCTCATAGTCGTCAGGTCCTTGGTCGTCTGGCGGCTCGTAGTCGTCAGGTCCCTGATCATCGGGTGGCTCGTACTCGGGCGGGTCGTTTTCAGGTGGCTCGTTGTCGTCGGGTCCCACGTATCCTTCGTCTGACATCTGGTCAATGCTACTAGACTCCCTACTTGCGAACCGCCGCTATTTTCCAGCGCTCATTTTCGAGGAGTGTCGTTCGATAGACCCCGATGGTCTTACGATAAGTCTGGGCAGCCCCCGGCGTCCCGGTGAATCTCCTAAATATAACATCTCAAAATGGTTAGCTGGACGAAAATGCGGTGGACCTCGGGCGCGCCGCATTTTTGGCCGCTTTCACGCCAGTTAGGACCGGCTCCAAGTCCGTGGTCACACAAGCTCCTACACTTCCTTGCCCGTAACTTGCAAGAAGTCGGACGGGTGATGATAACTAAAGTAGCCGGCGCACCCTCACGCCTTTTCTTCGAGCCACTTCCGATTCAGCCTGGATCGTGCCGGAGCAGCAACCGCTCACGACGCAACGGGCAGCCAATCTACTGGGCGTTTCCCGGCCCTTTTGGGTGCGCTTGGTAAAGGAACGCAAGTTGCCCTTCCACTTGGTGGGCTGGCACCGGCGCATTTACCTGAAGGATCTCCTCGCTTACCAGAAGAGCCATGACAAAGCGCGGCATGAATCCATCAACCGCATGGCTCGCACGGAAATGGAAACGGGGACCTATGACCACGGCTGATTCCCAGTCCCGGGCACTTTTCCGGGGACCGAAGTGAAACACTACTCTCGTCCTCTGAGAATCGCTGCCCTGACGCGAGGACTCCGGTGGCCGTGCGCATCCCGCGCGTGCGGCCAACTCGTCCACATAGCCGGCGACGGCGTCCTTAACCAACTCCTCCTAGAGGGCTTCGACCGCTTGGTTTAGGCAGGGCCATGGCTCAAGGTGACTACAGCCGCTGCCTCAGAATGCGCGAGACGTTTTGCTTGCCATGAAGAACGCTCAAAATCTGGAGCGGCTCGCTTCCTGGCGCATAGAGGATGAGGTAAGAAAATATCCTGTAGAACAAAACCGGCCGACTGGTGAGATCGGCGCGCCGGTGGCCGCTATTTGGAATTTCGGCCAGTTTGTAGAAGCCCTTGAATAACTCGGTAACGATGCGGTCGGCCGTCTCCACACCTTCCCTATTCAGAAGGTAAAGCCAAATGGCATCAATATCCCAATAGCATCGTCAGTCAGCTGAAACAGGTCCAAGAATTAACGGCCTTGATTGGCGAGGTGCGTTGCTCTCATAGTAGCTAAGATCCGGCGTGCGTCGTCTGCTCCATGCGTCTGGCCGGCGGAGACCTGCGCCAAAGCGCGGTCGATCTTCTCGTCAAGAGCCTGGCGCTCTGCATCGGTCCAGCTCTTCCGCGTCCAGAACTTCCAGGGTCCGGCGGACGACCTCTTCCGCGTTCGTGAAGTCCCCACTGTCGAGCCGCTTTTGGACGAGGGCCTCAACATCGGATGGGATCGTCAGTTGCATCGACATTTTCTAACGCCTCCTAGTATTTTGGCTACGGCCATGCCTTGAGTATATATCGAGGTAAGTCGGGGCAACCTCCGGCCTCCCGGTGAATCTCCTAAATATTAGATCTCAACAGAGTTAGCTAGACGAGAATGCGGTGGACCTCGGGCTCGCCGCATTTTTGTCTGCCTTTAGGCCAGATTGGACTGCGCGGCATCGGGGCCCGAAGCCCACACCCTAGACACCGGCACGGGAATCGAGTCATCCCCCTGGATGGTGCTGTTGCCGGAAGTTCGGCCGGGCCATTCGACGCGAATCAAGGCTACTCTACCAAGAGCCGCGAGACGGTTTCGTTTAGGGTGGGGATTCCTTTGTCAACCACTAACCAAACCGCCTCCACGTCGACGCCAGGGGACCTGAGGGTTCGCGGTCTGCAAGTCCTCGGAGAGTTGCTTACTCGCTTCGCCAATAATCTCGAGTTGACGGATGATGGCATCTTGCCAATGGGATTTGGCCATGAACTCGATGCACCCGACGCTGGAGTACTTTTCGATTCGCAGAATCGCGTCGCGGATATGGAGCAGATCGGTCCGGTCGCTAAACCCGGTCGGTTTCACAAAGTGATCGCGTCTTTAAGAACTGCGTCTCGAATATAGGGGCTGAGCGACCGCTCCGTAACTACGTCGACGCGGAGTCCCAGCAGATCGCCTAGGTCCTGTTGAATGGCGATTAGGTCGAGGAGACTGCGGCTTGGGTCCAGGTCCACGACCAGGTCGAGGTCGCTGTGGTCGTGTTGGGTTCCGCGCGAGAATGAGCCGAAAACACGAACATGGCTCCCGCCGTGGCGCTCGACGATTTCGCGAATTGCCAGGGCGTTTTGGCCGGTAAGTAATTCGGCGACTGCCATGCTTTTAAGTATGGACTATTGAGCGCGCACGATTTGAGGGCCAAGGATGGCGCTGGGTTTGAGCCTACTCCCAGTTTTGCGCCAAGTGGACGAAGGTGCGCAAAGCGACGCCGGTAGGGCCTTTGGCCAGGTAAGGCTTTGCCTCTTCAGTCCAGGCGGTGCCGGCGATATCCAAGTGAATCCAGGGAGTGTCTTCGGCGAAGGCTTCGAGGAATTTCGCGGCCGTGATCGGCCCGCCCCCACGGGAGACGATGTTCGGCAGGTCGGCCGAGGCGCTTTTGAGGCTCTCTTTATACTCGTCGTCCATCGGCATCGGCCACATCTTTTCCCCCTGAGTGCGGGCCGAATCGAGTAGGCGGCGCTGAAAGAGTTCGTGGTTGGAGAAGACTCCCGAATTGATCGCGCCGAGGACGACCACGATAGCGCCAGTCAGCGTGGAGGGACTGATTCCCAGTCCCGGGCACTTTTCCGGGGACCGAAGTGAAACACTACTCTCGTCCTCTGAGAATCGCTGCCATGACGCGGGGACTCCGGTGGCCGTGCATGACAGCGATCACCCAGAGCGGTTTTTCATCGGGCGCGTAGGCGATCAGATAGTCCCGCACTCTCTTGAACCGCAATGGCCGTGTGGTCAGGTCAGGCCGGGTATGCCCCTGATGCGGGAATGGTAGGATGCCTTCGAGCGCCAGGTGAATATCTGTGATCACGTGATCGGCGGCGTTGACGCTATCGGAAGCGATATAGCCCCAGATTTCGTTGAGGTCGATCTCGGCCTCAGGATGAAAATCGTAGCTGGTCATGAACCAGACTTGGCCCTCAGAGTTTCGCTCTTCTCTCGCAGGCGGGCAAACACCTCGTCTCCAGGAATGAGCTTCACCTTGCCGCTCTTAATATCGTCGTAGCGGGAATTGAGCATCTCGCGCGTGCCAGCCAACTCGTCCACATACCCGGCGACGGCGTCCTTAACGAACTCAGCCGCAGAACGACCGCTTTCGCGCGCGAGCTGATCGAGCTTGGCTTGAACCTCGGGTTCGAACTGCACTTCCATCGTCGCGGCTCCTTCTTAAAACTGCCTTCTGGCTACGGCCATGCCTTGAGTATAGATCGAGGGGGCAGCCTACTCCCAGTTTTGCGCCAAGTGGACGAAGGTGCGCAAAGCGACGCCGGTAGGGCCTTTCGCCAGGTAAGGCTTCGCCTCTTCAGTCCAGGCGGTGCCGGCGATATCCAAGTGAATCCAGGGAGTGTCTTCGGCGAAGGCTTCGAGGAATTTCGCGGCCGTGATCGAGCCGCCCCCACGGGAGCCGATGTTCGGCAGGTCGGCCGAGGCGCTTTTGAGGCTCTCTTTATACTCGTCGTCCATCGGCATGGGCCACATCTTTTCCCCCTGATTGCGGGCCGAATCGAGTAGCCGGCGCTGGAAGAGTTCGTGGTTGGAGAAGACTCCCGAATTGATAGCGCCGAGGGCGACAACGATGGCGCCAGTCAGCGTGGAGGCGTCGATCAAGTGGGTGGCGCCTTGGCGTTTGGCGTAGGTGATGGCATCGGCCATAATCAGGCGGCCTTCGGCGTCGGTATTCAGAATCTCGATCGTCTTGCCGGACATACTGGTTACAATGTCACCGGGGCGCTGGGCCTTGCCGCCAGGCATGTTTTCAACAGTGGGGATATAGGCGGTGACGGCGATCGGGGGCTTCAAGCTGGCGATAGCCTGCATGGCACCCAGGACAGCCGCGCCGCCGCACATATCGAACTTCATCTGGTCCATCTTTTCGGAGGGTTTGATGGAAATTCCGCCCGTATCGAAGGTAACGGCTTTGCCGACCAGCCCCAGATGGACGCCGGGGAGCGGGACGGGAGGAACGTAGCTGAGCACAATCAGAAAGGGGGGCTCAGCACTCCCCTGGGAGACGCCCAGCAGGGCGCCCATGCCGAGTTGCCGCATGCGGTCCTGATCGAGAATGTCGCAGGTGAGGCCGGTTTGACCCGCCATTTTCGCGGCCTCGCGAGCAAGCACCGTAGGCGTGAGAAGATTCGGCGGCTCGTTGGAGAGGTCGCGTGAGAAATTCTGCGCGATGGCGATGACTTGGCCGCGGATGAAAGCGTCGCTCAATTCGGTGACACCGCCGGGGCAGAGCACGGTAAACTCGTCAATCGCGCCAACTTGCTCTTTCTGGCTCTTGTGCAGGTCAGCCTCCCAATCGCCCAAAATCGCTCCGCCCACGGCGGCGGCGACGTAATCCGGATACTGGAAGGCTTCGCTTAACACAAGCGCCACGCGACGCATCTTCTTGGCCTTGAGCGTACGGACGATGGAGCCGGCTACTTGCCGCATTTCGCTGGGAGTAAAACGGTCAGCCTTGCCGCCGCCTACGGCCACCAGACGCTTGGCGTTGATGCCGGAGGGGTGGTGCAGGATGACGGTATCGAGCAACTTGCCGGTGAACTCGCCAGAAGCGGCCAACTCCGCAATCCAGGGATGCGACTGGGCCGTTTGTTCAAAGGCGATCAAGATCAACGCGTCGGCATCAATGCTTTCAAAGGGCGAAAAGGCAATCTTGGTTTCCATGGACGTTATGATTCTCTCTACTTCTGAATTCTGTTAGCGTCGCCGAGCGGACATAGCCGCGCGCGCCTCGGACTCTTGCTCGCGCTGGCGTTCGGTAGCGCGCTTGTCATGCAGCTTTTTTCCCTTACCCACGGCAACTTCGACCTTTATGCGCCCATCCTTTAGGTACATTTTGGTGGGAATGATCGTGAGACCCTTCTCGCGGGTCAGGTGGTGGAGCTTGTCGATCTCTTTGCGGTGCAGCAGAAGCTTCCTTTTATGCACCGGCAAGTGATTGGAGAGATTGCCGTGGGTGTACTCACTGATGTGGGCGTTTTGGAGCCAGGCTTCGTTGTCGAGCACTTCGCAATAGGCATCGCCGATCTGGACGCGGCCGCCGCGGGCAGCTTTGACTTCAGTGCCGGTGAGGACGATCCCGCACTCGTAACGGTCGGACAAATGGTATTCGTAACCAGCGCGGCGGTTGTCGGCGATGATCTTGATGCCTGAAGGCGCTTTCAAGTGCTTGAATTTCCTCTTGCACGGGATCCAGGGTCTGGACGTCTAGTGCTTGTAGCAGGAAGACCAGAGCTATTGGCTCTGACAACCTTCCGAGATTTTACCATACGCCATATAAGATGCCTATACTCAAGGATTTACGGGAAACAGCCAGAGAAGTACTGAGTGTCGCACTGGTATTCTTCTTAGTGCTCGCCCCAGTCGAGGGCCGTAACAAGAAGGGCGAAAAGCTCTTAAAGGACGGCCAGATCGCCGAAACCCGGAAACAATATGACCTCGCTCTGAAACTATTTGAGGAGGCGCTCAACATCGATCCTGGCGACCAGGGTTACCTATTGGCGGTTCGGCGGGCTCGATTCCAGGCATCGCAGAGCCACGTGGATGGGGGCCAGAAAATGCGGCAGGCCGGCAAACTAGAGGAGGCGCTCGCGGAATTCCAGAAGGCGTTCGCCTTAGATCCGGGTTCGACGATGGCCGAGCAGGAACTGCGGCGCACCTACGAGATGATCAAGCGCGAGAAGGACAAGAAGGAGCAAGGCCAGGCCGAGGCCGCCACTCCCGAAGACCGCGGGCTGACACCGGGCCAGCAGGCGCGCAAGGACATGGAAGTCAAGGTGAGCACGATGCAAGGCGTGCCGGACCTGAAGCCGACCAGTGCGCGGATCAATAACCTCAAGATGAACAACCAGCCGGTGAAAGTGCTTTGGGAGACGCTGGGCAAGTTGGGCGGCATTAATGTTCTATTCGACCAGGATTTCATCACGCAGGCGACGCGCAATTTTTCCTACGACGCCAACAACATCTCGATCGAAGAGGCCTTCGACAATCTCGCCGTGATGACCAAGGCTTATTGGAAGCCGCTGACCGCGAACTCCGTTTTTGTGACGCAGGACAACGTCACCAAGCGCCGTGATTATGAGGAACAGGTCGTCAAGACGTTCTACCTGCAGAATGTCACCACGCCGCAGGAACTCCAGGAAATCGCCACCGTCGTGCGCACCGTCACCGACATTCGCCGTCTGTTGACTTATAACGGACAAATGGCCATGACCATCCGCGGCTCGGTGGATCAGATCAATTTGGCCCAGAAAGTGATTCTCGACCTCGATAAGGCCAAAGCCGAAGTGGTGATCGACATTTTCGTGATGGAAGCGAATCGCGTGCGGACTCGCGATCTCGCCGCGGCGATCGCCTCGGCGGGTGCGGCGGGATTTAAGAACAACATCAGCTTTACGCCGCGCAATCCGGTTTTGACGGGCGGCACGACGACCACCACCGGGACGGGCTCAACTGCGACCACCACCACCTCGCCAGCGACGGGACTGTCGCTTTCGCGGCTCGGCAAGATCTCGACTAACGATTACTCGGTGGCCAATATGCCGGGGCTGCTGCTGAACGCGGTGATGAACGACCGGCAGACACGGGTGCTGCAGAACCCCAGCGTGCGGACGCTGGACAGCCAAAAGGTAACGCTAAAGATTGGCGACAAGTATCCTTACGCCACGGGAAGCTTTCAGCCCGGGGTGGGCGCCATTGGCGTCAGCCCGCTGGTGAGCACGCAGTTCCAGTTCGCCGACGTAGGCGTCAACATCGATCTCACCCCGAAGATTCATGGCGGCGAAGAGGTGACGATGGCGATTGAAATCGAAGTATCGAACATTCGCGACAACATCGATGTCGGCGGCTTGAAGCAACCGGTGATCGGTACGCGGCGCGTGAAAGAAGATGTCCGCGTCAAGCAAGGCGAAGTCACCCTGCTGGGCGGCCTCACCACCCTGAACAACAGCCGCACCATCGTCGGAATTCCGGGCTTGGCCAGCATCCCGGGCTTGCGCTGGCTGTTTAGCACCGAGGGCAAGGAAGATAACCGCAGCGAACTGCTGATTGCCCTCATCCCGCGCATTGTCCGTTCGGCGGACATTAGCGACGTGAATATGCGGGGCGTTTCGGCCGGCAATGATCAGGTGGTCAAGGTGAGCTTCGCGCCCAAGCCGGTGAAAGAAGATAAGCCGCTACCGGTTCCGGCACCAGTTCCGATGGGGGTGCCACTAGCCGCGCCGCCCGCGCCGCTTCAACCCGAAGCGCAACCTCAGTTGACGCCCCAATTGACGCCCCAACTGCCACCGGCCTTGTCGCCTCCTGGCACCCTAGGCAATCCGATCCCCGGCGCGCCTCCGGTTCCCGGGCTGGGCGCTCCCCCATCGATACAACCAGGCCAACCGGGCGGACAAGCGCTCCTTTACCTGACCACTCCGGTGATGTCCGCCCGATTGGGGGAACTGGTGAACGTCACCATCCAGATGACCGGCGCCATTGATCTGGCCTCCGCGCCGATGAAGATCCGTTACGATACGAAGCTGCTGAAGTTGATGGAGGTTTCCAAGGGCGGTCTGCTGGGCGGCGCGGACCAGGTGAACTTCTCGCGCGACTTGAGCACCGGCGCGGTTCGGCTGAACCGCTTGCCGGGGTCGGGCGGCGTGAACGGTAGTGGCTCGTTGGTGACACTTACTTTTATGGCGTTGGGCAAGGGTACGGCTGCCATTTCGCTGGCCGAAGTGCAGCTCGAAAATTCCAAGCGCGAAGCCATCCCAACCGCGAAACCTGAACTCTCTCTCAGCATCCAATAACTATGATGTTCAGCGCACTAGTCGAACGAAAACGCCGCTTCGGTAGCCGCCGCGGGCTTACGCTCGTCGAACTGATCGTCGCCTTCACCATTCTGGCGACCCTAACGGCGATGTCGGTGCCGCTGACGAAATATAAGATCCGGCGCGAGCGCGAACGGGACCTGCGTTACTCCTTGCGGGAGATCCGCACGGCCATCGACAAATACAAAGATATGGCCGACCAGAATCAGCTAGGCACGCAGAAGATCGATACCGACAATTATCCGGAAAAGCTCGAAGTGTTGGTGGAAGGCGTGAAGGCCCAAGGCGCGGTGGATAAGAAAATCCGTTTCCTGCGCCGCCTGCCGCGTGACCCGCTGACGGGCAAGAAGGAGTGGGGTGTGCGCAGTACTCGTGACGACCCCAAGTCAAACTCCTGGGGTGGGCAGAACGTATTTGATGTTTACAGCAAGAGCACCGAAAAGGCCTCGGACGGGACCCCCTATGCGGAGTG
>JAYVUQ010000440.1:0-7058 GCA_043787785.1 Bryobacteraceae bacterium | reverse complement strand
TACTCGCAGCAATGGTTCTTTGACGTCCAGCGGCAGTTGCCGTTCGACTTACTTCTGACTGTAGGTTACAACGGCAATGGTACCCGGCAACTCTTGAGTGGCGTGGACTTCAACTTACCTTTCGACATCGCTCCCGGCCCCACCCCGATAGCTTCGCGAAGAATCTGGCCCTTCTACACCAGCGTGACGCGCCAGTTGCCCGTGGGTCGGCTGAGTTACAACGCCATGACCTTTAAGGTGGAAAAGCGCTTCTCCAAGGGGCTGACTTTTCTGTCGGCTTATACGTGGAGTAAAACGCTGGATAACGTCGACGAGACTTTGAGCAACTCCGGTGTCGGCGCGCTCAAGCCCTGGGACCGGAATCTGAACCGTGGGCGATCGACGACAGACTTACGCCATAACTATGTAGTGAGCGCCAGTTACGAACTGCCTTTCGGCAAGGGTAAGTCTTTCCTCAATACGAACCGGGCGCTGGATTTCGCACTAGGAGGCTGGCAATTAGCCGGCATTCTCAGTCTGCAGACTGGTTTGCCGTTCACCGTAAACTCGGGCGGCGGCATCACCAACGCCGGCGGCGCCGACCGGCCGAATCGTCTGGGTAACGGTGCCCTGCCGGCGGAGCAGCGCTCCATTGACCGTTGGTTCGACCTTTCCGCCTTTGCCACGCAAGCGCAGTTCACTTATGGCAATTCCGGCCGCAACATCCTGGACGGGCCCGGCAACCGCAACCTGGACCTCTCGCTCGCCAAGCGTTTTGCGGTGACCGAGAAAGTTCGCTTACAGTTCCGCGCGGAAGCCTTCAACGCCACAAACACGGCCAATTTCGGCTTCCCCGGAAGTAATATTAATGCCGCCGGCGTCGGCGCAATTACCAGCGCTGATGAACCGCGCCGGGTGCAGTTTGCGTTGAAGCTGATTTTCTGATTCCTTTCGGGTGCCCAAAGTTGCAGGCCTAGCGCACGCTTATGTGCACCAAGTTGGCCTCGCGCCCGTTCACCGTCACCCGGATGGTCACTTCGCCGCGGCCTGCCAGTTCGCGCGGCACGCCGACGTTCATCTGGTCCAGTCCGGGGAACTCCGACTGCGCGCCAGCAAAATAGACCGGGGCCTCAATGCCGCCGATCGTCACTCGGGCCGCTTCCGTGAGGCCGCGCCAACCAGTGCCATAGAGGGTCAGCACCACTTCACCCGCGGCCAAATCCACGGGGCCCGCGGCCACCAGTTGCGTGGCGCGCGTGCCGTCCGGCTTGGCGATGGTGAACAGCCCCACGGCCGTGCTGGCAGCGTCGGCCATGAACAGGCCAGGCTCGACGGCGGCGAGACTCATCGGGGCTGACTTGGCCTCCGCGCCATCCTTCGCGAGGTAGGCGACTGCGCCGCCCAACGCCGCCCTGGCCGGCACCAGGAAGTTGATTTGCGCCGAATCGGCATAGAGCACGGTGGCCGCGTGGCTCGCGCCAGCGCTATCTGCGACGGCCACCATGCGGCCGGCGAGGTCCTGTCCAAAGATCGTGGCCAGCGAACCCGGCGCGAGCCACACGCCGCGAAAGCTGGCGGCGGAAGTGATAGACAGCGGCTGGTTCAAGATGGCCGAGAACCCTTGAAGCGCGCCGCAAGTGGCCCCGTCGCCCGGGCAATAGATCTGGAAGCCCTCGCAATCGTTGCGGCTATCGTTGATCAACTGCCAGGCCATCACACCCGCCGACGCTTGGCGCAGCACGGCCTGATCGAGCCAGGCACCGAACACTTGGGCCCGCTCTGGATCGTAGGCGCGGCCCGGCGCCCCGCTGCAACCCGTTGGCGAACGATTCTCCGCCCGCTTGCCATACTCGCCCAGGTAGGCCACCCTGTTGGCCCCCCGCGCGATCTGCTCATGCCGCGCAATCCAAATCGACACGTCCGTCGTGTCGTTCAAGCCCCAACCCGCCGGGTAGAGGTGATAGCTCACCAGATCGAGGCCGGGAATCTCCACCAGGCGATGGTAGCTGCAGCCGTCGCTGCCGCCCACCGGATAGCGGCTCGAAAGCCCGGCATAGAGGCTGGCATCGTCGTCGAAGCCCTCGCCTCCATCAGCCACCAGGTGGTTGGCATCCAGGCTCTTCAGGTGCGCCACCATCTCGGTCATCCAGGCCAACATGGCATTGGCGCCACCCGCCCCCGGATTGCGCAGTTCGTTGCCGAGTTCCCAGGCCAGAATGGCCGGCTCGTCCTTGTAAAGAATGCCAGTCACCGTGTTGCGCCGCAGCAGAATGGTGCGCGCATAATCCTTAAACCATTGCTTGATGGTGTCATCGGTGTAGAACGTGGCTTTCTCGGCCGCAGTGGGCGTACGACCGATTTTCCAGGCCACGTAGCGCTCGATGCCGCCGTAAGCGGTCCAGTTATTCGTCAGCTTCAGGATCTGCCGGATATTGCGCTGCTTGCCTTCGGCAATCGATTGGTCCAGCGCTACCAAGCTCGCCTCCACATACACGCCAGGAGCGGTTTGAATCGCTGCTGGATCCTGGGCTGGTGGATGGTCATTGTGCGCATTGGACCGCGTCACGGTGATGCCCAAATCCGCCATCTTGTCGAGCGTTTCCGTAACTCCCGCCAGGCGGCGGTAAGCAATTTCAGCTTGCAAGTAATAAGTGTTGTTCCCGTTAAACCGGAATGGCTGGCCCGCAAGGCTTAGCGTGCTGCCGATGCGGCGGACAAACTCACCTTCGCGGATGGGCATGGAGCTTACAATAGCGCGCCGGGGGGCCGCCAAGCCGCCTTTTTCCTCGCGCACGGCGTCACGCCAATCGGGGACGATGCGTTGAGCTTGGAGCAACGCCAGCGCGATAACGAATATCAGAAAGATCTTGAGCATAAACGTCAATGGTACCGAAAGGCGCCAGCGAGGGGTCGCTGGCGCTCAGGAAGCGTACCGTCGAGGAAACGTCGTCGAGCAACTTACCGCCCGTGAAACTAACTAACATCTGTAATCCTTGCGAAAAGCGCTTGTTCGCTTCAAAGGTCATCGCATAGTATCGGGAGTTGCCTTGCGGGATACGGAAAGCAGTGATGTTCTGATTCGGCAGCACGCTCACCGTCACCACGTTGCGCGGCAGAAACTAATCTGGTCCGCCGCGGCCAGCTTGCCGTTGATATAAATCAGACACCAGTTATTCACGTACGCGTTCCACTTGATGACGTTGTTGAACCCGGCCTTGCTGGGCTGCGTTCCTGGAGGCCCCGGTCTTTGCGCAAACCCAAAGACGGTGGTGAATAGGAGCAGGCTAAATTTGGACGTCATCCTTTACTGTTACCACCAGTTTGTAAGCTTTGATGCGCGCAGGTTCGCCTGCCTGATGTTCCGGAATCCCGTACGCGGCAAGGCGCGATTTACCAGATCAGTTTGAGCGCGAATTGGAGATTGCGCGGCGTGCCGGCACCGGTGATGGCGCCGAAATTGGCCGTGCCGAAGACGTTGCCGGGAGCGCCGAAGCGCGGCGTGTTGGTGATGGCGAAGGCTTCAAAGCGGAATTGCAACCGCAGCCGTTCCACCAGTTGAAAGCTCTTCAGTGCCGAGAAGTCCCAGTTGAATTGCGAGCGGCCGCGGAGGATATTGCGACCGGAGTTGCCGTAGGTGAAATTAGCGGGGCGGGCGAAGGCATCGACATTGAAATCGCGGGCCAGCGTGCGCTCGCCGGCCAGTCCGTCGCCGATGACGTTGGCGCGTTGGACGACGCCGGTGCTCCCGGTATTGGCCGGGTTCCCCTGGACGGTGACGCTATAGGGCAGCGCGGAGGCGATGGTCAGAATCGAGCCGACGCTCCACCCGCCGAGCGCAGCGTCAACGGCGCGCGGGGCCTTGGCGAGCATGGGCCGGCCTTTGCCGAAAGGCAGGTCGTACAGCGTGGAAGTTACAAAGCGGTGCGGAATGTCCTGGTTGTCAATGCTGCGCTCGGGACGCAGGTTCAGCACGTTCTGATAGCCGCAGCCCCCAGCGTTCCCCGTGGACGAATTGCCGCAAGTGTCACCGATGGTCTTCGAGAAAGTATGGGTAGCGAGCACCGTAAAGCCCTTCGAGAAGCGCTTCTCCACCTTGGCGACCAAGGCGTGATAAATCGAATTGCCGTCGAGGCGATGGCTGATCACCGGGCCCAGCGGCGAAGCGACAATCGAGGTGCCGGGGATGGACATGGAGCGGAAGGGACGTTTGAGGTCGATGTTGCCGGCCCCGGCGGGTGAAAAGTTGCCGTCATACTGCCGCACCAGGTGGAGTCCGCGCGAGCCGGAATATCCGACTTCTAGCAGCCACGCGGAGCCGATTTCGCGCTGAATGTTGAAGTTCCACTGGTGGGCGTTGGGCAGTTCGGCATAGCGCTGGTAGGAGGAAAACGTGAGTCCGGTGGCGCGCGACAAGTCCGTCGAGCCGGCCACGGGGCCCTGGCTCAGGCGGAGCGCGGGCACCGTGTTCGAGCCCGTCAGGTTCACGCCGTAAGCGAACGGCGGGTTGCCAATCAGAAATTGGCTGTCGCCGAAGTTCTCGAGGTAAGAGAAGAATTGGCCGTAGCCGCTACGCAGCACCGTTTTGGGCGTCAACTTATAGGCCATCCCGAAGCGGCCCATGAAGTTGTTTTTGTCCGTGGCGACAAGGGCTCGTTCGTACCGCGAGCCGCCCGGCTTGGCAAGCAGGAACTGCGGCTGGCCGAGTGTAGTGTCGATGTCGAAGATGCCCATCTGGTTGCGCTTCTCATACCAGGGCGGCGAGATCTCGTAGCGCAGGCCGAAGTTCAGCGACAAGCGCTGGTTCACCTTGTAGTCGTCTTGCAGGTAGAGCCCCGTATTGTAAGTCCGCATGGAGACGTTGAGCGGAGCTTGCCAGACCCAGGCGCTCGACAGGCCGAGCAAAAAGTCCGCGGCCCCATCGCTCGAGTAGGCACCGTTAAAGGTGTAGCCGCCGACCGCGGTGTTGCTATTGGAGACGGGGTTCTGCGACCGCAGGTAGGAGGCACCGGTCTTCAGCGTGTGGCGGCCATGGATCCAGGTGAGGTCGCCGCTGGCCTGTCGATTCTGCGAGCCACGATTGACCGGGTTATTCGCACCAATGCCCAGCGCTCGGTAGCCGGTGATCGACATCTGGCTGAACATGCCGTCGTAGTTGACGGTGGCGCCGCGAATGCCGAACTCCTGGTTGAAATTGCGCCCCAGCGCGGTGGTGGGGTTATCGCGCACGAAGCCGGCGTAGTTCCAGCCCAGCCGGGCCGTGCCGATCAGGTTCGGCGTAAAGACGTGGTTCCAGCCGAGGCCGGTGTTGTAGCCCTGGGTGTAGTAATCGAGGTTGCCGCCCCCGAAAGCCGGAGCGGGCAGATTGGGCGTGTCGGGTACCAGGACGTATTGGCTCGAGAAGCGATAGAAGAGATTGTCCTGGCTGCCCAGGTTCTGGTCGACGCGAACGTCCCACCGGTCGACGTCCTGATTTTGGGGCGAGAGGTAAGTGAAGTTATTGGCCAGGTTATTGCTTTGGGGCGCAGGGTAGAGCGACATGAGCTTAGCCGATACCGGGTCGAAGCGGGAGGCGGGAATGACGTTATTGGAGAAGGGCTGGCCCGTGGTGAGGTCATTCAAGCGGCGATTGGCAGGCAGTTCGCCGAAGTCGCCCTGACGCATGCGCAGCGTGGGCAGTGTGTTGGCGATAGTGGAGGTTTGGCGGATGCGCGTGCTTTCGAAGTCACCGAAGAAGAAGGTGCGATTCCGGCCATTGTAGAGCCTGGGGATCACGACGGGTCCGCCGAAGCTGAGCCCATATTGGTTGCGCTTGAAGGTGGGCTTGGCTGCGCCCACGGGAGTGAAGAAATTGCGCGCGTCGAAGATCTGGTTGCGAACGAACTCAAAAGCCGTGCCATGGAGGGCGTTGGTGCCGCTCTTGATGGTCAGGTTCACCACCGCGCCCATGCCGCGGCCGAATTCGGCGGCGTAGGAGTTGGTTTGCACTTTGAACTCCTGAATGGCATCGATGGAAGGGGCCACCATTTCGGCCCGGCGGCCGGCGGCGGCGAGTTCCACTTGGTTGTTGTCGATGCCGTCCATAATGTAGTTGTTTTGCGTGGCGCGCTGGCCGCCGGCGGAGAAGCCACCCACGCGCGAGTTGCCGGGGGCCTGGACGGCACCGCCCGACATCAGAGCGAGGTCGGCGTAGTTGCGCCCGTTCAGAGGCATTTCGACGATCCGCTGGTTGTCGATCACCTGCCCTTGCGAGGCCTCCACCGTGTTCAGCCGGCTAACCGCGGCGGTCACTTCGATCTTCTCGGACACGCCGCCCACGGTAAGCGCGAAGTTCAACTCAGCGCGCTGGTCCACTTCGAGCTGCACGCCGTTGCGGACTTCGGTGCGGAAGCCATCGTGAGCCACGCGAACCGAGTAGCTTCCCGTGTTCAGCAACGGGATTGTATAAAGGCCGAGGTCGTTGGTGACAGCGCGGCGCTCGAGTCCGGTAGCTTCGGCGCGCACGGTGAGGGCCGCACCCGGGATGGCCAAGCCGGAGGCATCGGTGACGCGTCCACCCACCTGGGCGGTTTGGGCCCCAGCGCCGACACACAGCAGCGCAAGGATACCCAGCCTAGCGAGATTCATATCGGCAATTATTTCATAAGCATCCCGTCACAATTCGTCGCGACGGAGCAAGGCGGCAAAGGCACTCGCCAATGACGAGATGGGCGACGGCACGCGCGTCCGGCACATGGCCATGATCATGCTTGGCACCATCCATCCGGCACCATCCACCCGGCACAAGGGGTGCTGCAGATGTCAGATGGCCGGAACCTTCACGACTTTGCGCTACTTTCGGTGAACTTCCGTTGTTTAGATTGGAATGATTCGGGCTCCCGGATCCAGACGTCGCAGATCGTGCGGATCGCTCGTGACTATCGGATCCCGTCCCTTCCTTGCAAGGATAACGACGGACGCGTCGACAATATCCGAAGTGTTGGTCGCGCCGCAGAGTGCTCCACAGGAACGGGCAAGTTGAGCGTCAAGGGGAGTAACTTCGACTTCCTCACTCCGAAAGAACCGTGCCAGTGTAACCTGAA
>JAYVUQ010000439.1:0-3557 GCA_043787785.1 Bryobacteraceae bacterium | reverse complement strand
CCGGGTAACGACGGTGAACATCGGTACAGCGGAAAAGGTGCCCGCGCGCGTAAAGCTGGTGGCCAATGGCACGTCCGGCCATGGCTCGGTGCCGCGCCTGGATAACGCGCTGATCCATCTCAGCGGAGCCGTGGAGAAGATGGGCCGCTGGCAGACGCCGATGCGCCTGAACGATACCACGCGCACTTACTTCGAGAAAGTCGCCACGATTAGTTCGCCAGAGAAGGCGGCCATTTACAATGGCCTACTCAATCCGCAACGCTCCGCGGCCGCCCAACGCTATTTAGCCGAGAAAGAGCCCGCCAAATATTCGATGCTCCGCACTTCAGTCGTGCCCACGATGCTGAAGGCGGGCATTGGACCCAATGTCATTCCTTCCGAAGCCGAAGCGACCCTCGACATCCGCGCGCTGCCCGACGAGAATCTTGAAAACTTCTATGCCGAAATGAAGCGCATCATTGCCGACCCCGCCGTCAAGATCGTGCCGCTGCCCATGACCCGTCCTTTCTCCCCCGCCTCGCCGCTGAAGAATGAAATGTACCTGGCGCTTGAGCGCGTTGGGCTGGCGATGTATCCCGGCGCCACCGTGCTGCCCAGCATGTCTACCGGCGCCAGCGACAAGGCCCAGCTCCGCGCCAAAGGCATGCCTAGCTATGGCATCGGCCCGGCTTCCACTGAAGAGGATCGTATTAAGTTCGGTGCCCACAGCGATGTCGAGCGACTCCTCGAGTCCTCCTATTACAAGTTCGTGGAGTTTACGTGGAACGTCGTGGCCGAGGTGGCCTTAGCGAAATCGCGTTAATTATCGGGCAAAACCTTTACGCCAGACTTTCCAGGACCCTGGAGGCCATGAGTTGTTGATGGAATGTTCACCGGCATCATGTACAATACTGAGGTCTCGAAAGGGGTCATTGCAGTATGAGAATTCTTCTTGGTTGGGCGGCATTACTTCTGCTTGCGGCACCGATGTGGGCGCAGGAAACTACAGGTTCCATGGTGGGCACGGTGAAGGACTCGTCGGGCTCGCTGGTCGGTGGCGCGCGCGTGACGGCAGTCCGGCAAGATACCGGAACTGAATCCACGACAACCAGCGACGATCAAGGCAACTATCAATTTCTCCTGATGCGCGCGGGGATTTACCGCCTCGTGGTGGAGCATCCGGGCTTTCAAAAGCTACAACGCAATGACATCAAAGTCAGCACCACGGAACGCATCCGCCTCGACTTAGCCCTTACGGTTGGCTCGGTGTCAGAGACCGTTTCGGTAACCGCGGAAACCCCGCTCTTGCAGACCGAAAAAGTTACGGTTGGCCAGGTGGTAGAACAGCGCACCATTCAGTCAATTCCCCTCGCCACGCGCAACTTCACCCAGATTCTCGGCACTTCGGCCGGCGTGGTGGGCGCTATCTTCAACGCCGACAATCCGGGCACGGGCAGCGATAGCGTCAGCGTGAACGGCGCGCGCCGCGGCTCGAATAATATCCTGGTGGACGGCGTGCCGACCAGCAATCCGCTGAACAACGCGCCCGATGGCGACGGTACCCCGTCCATCGAATTCTTGAGCGAGTTCAAGGTTCTCACTAGCCTTTATAGCGCGGAGTACGGCCGCAACCTGGGCTCGGTGATCAATGTGACGACTCGTTCCGGCACCAACGCCCTGCACGGCAGCGCGTATGAGTTCTTGCGGAACACCTCGCTGAACGCGCGCCCGTTCTTCAACCCGCGCCGCGGCCAGAACAATCAGAATCAGTTTGGCGGCAACATCGGCGGCAAAGTAATTCGTGATAAGACCTTCTTCTTCGGTGGCTGGGAAAGCTCGCGCCAACTGAACGCGAACTCCGGCTCCGCGTCGATCATCCGCATCGTGCCCACGGTGAACCAGCGCACTGGTAACTACGGTGCCAAAAACATCACCGACCCCAGCACGGGCTTGCTGTTTCCGAATAACATCATTCCCACCTCGCGCATCAATCCTATTTCGCAGAAGATTCAGGAACAGTTTATTCCCCAGCCGAACTTTTCTTCAGGTGCGAACAACTTCTTCGCCGCCCGCTCCATTGCGACGGACATCAATCAATATACTTTCCGCATCGACCATAAGATCAGCGACAAGGACTCTGTCTTTGGCCGTTGGTTCGAAAGTTGGCAGAAAGACCTCTCGCCCTTTGGCGCGGGGCTGCCTTCCTTCGGCCAGACCGCAAATCGCCAAAAACATTCCGGCCAAGTCGCTTATACCCACGTGTTCTCGGGATCTCAAATTTTGGAAGGCCGCTTCGGCTTCGATAATACTGACCAATTTATTGCCTTCCAGAACAAGACCGACCCCAAAAGCCTTGGCTTTAACCCGTTGGCCAGTACCTTGGTGGACGGCACCCCGCGCATCGAAATTCCAAACTATGTATCGTTTGGCAATACGAACAACTGGACCGATCTGATCAAGCGCTATACCGCGGGCGCCACCATGACCTGGATCAAGTCGAAGCACAACATCCGCTACGGTACTGAAATGCAGTTGTCGCGGCTGAACCCGCAAAACGCTCAGGAATCGCGTGGTTTGTGGCGCTATGACGGATCAGCCACGGGTGACGAGTATGCTGATTTTCTGCTCAGCCAACCACGATTGAAGACCTTCGCCGGGGGGCCCGGACAGATGGTGATGCGGGAAACGACTTGGGGGTTCTTCGTCAATGACGATTGGAAGGTCTCGCAGAATTTGACGATCAACTGGGGCGTACGTCATGAGTCGCACTTTCAGCCACGGGGCACGGATCTCGACTTTGTCAGCTTCTATCCGGAACGCTACAAGGGCGTCGGGTCCTTGGAGTCATCCGGGATGGTGCAGGCCAATCGCAATGGCATCACGCCCACCACGATAAAAGGCGACTGGAACAACTTTTCGCCCCGCTTTGGCTTTGCGTGGCGGCCGCAAGATAAGTGGGTGATTCGCAGCGGTGTGGGCCTGTTCTTCGATCAACGAAGCGGGCAAACCGCGCAAGCCTTTTTCGGGAATCCGCCGGTCTTCGCGCGCGTGACGATCGATTGTAGAGTGGCCGGCAGCGGGTGCAACCTGACGCAGCCGGATAACTGGCGCTTCGTCGACCCTGGCTACAGCGCCACCAACATTCCGTTCCCTACCAAGACCACCGACGCTTTGGTGATCGCGGCGATTGAACGGAATACAAAGACCGACAACGCCTGGCAGTACAACCTGAGCGTGCAGCGCCAACTGCCCAAAAACATGCTGCTCGAAGCCGCTTATATCGGCACCAAGGGCACGCACCTGATCGCCCGGCGCAACATCAATCCGCTGATCCCGCAGGGCGGTGGCACGTTCCAGCGCCAGTTCCCCGGATTTGGCGACATCACCGCTACTGGCCAGGATGGCAGCTCCACTTACCATTCGTTCCAGTTCACGTTCCGCCAGCGCATCGGTACGGCGAATATTCAGGCGGCTTACACCTTTGGCAAAACGATCGGGAACGGCGACGACAACGCTCGCTTTCAGACCAGCATTTTTCGTACCCCGTGGAACGACCGCACGCGCGCCAAGGGCCCGGC
>JAYVUQ010000438.1:0-2697 GCA_043787785.1 Bryobacteraceae bacterium | reverse complement strand
AGACAATACTAAACGCCGCCACCAGCCCGAAGAGCTGGGGCAGGGGAAAGGCTTCGTACAACGAGGCTACGCGCCCGCCCATGAAGTTGCCGACCGCGATCGACAAAAACCACACGCCCATCATGAAGCCACCGATGCGGGCGGGCGCGAGCTTAGTCATGGCACTAAGACCTACCGGGCTCAGACACAATTCGCCCGCTGAGTGCAGGAAGTAACAGGCGGTGAGCCACTCCGGGCCCACCTTGCCCGTGGCCCCGGCGGCTAAGGCGGCGAAGGCCATCACGACAAAGCCGGCAGCCACGAGTAACAATCCCCAGGAGAATTTCGTGGGCAAGGAGGGATCCCGGTCGCCCATCCGCACCCATAGCCACGCAAACACCGGCGCCATGAAGAGGAGGAACAAAGAGTTCAAAGCCTGATAAAAACTGGAGGGAAAGGAAAAGCCCAAGAAGCGGTTGTCGGAGCTTCGGTCAGCGAAGAGGTTCAGCGTCGAGCCGGCTTGCTCGAAGCTCGACCAGAAAAGGCAGGAGGCGCAGAAGAGCACGAAGATGAGTTGGATGCGCCGTTTTTCGGCGGGTGTGAAATCTCCAAAAAAGATCAGCGCCACAAACGTGATGATCGTCGTGAGCAACAGAATTAGCCCGAAAGCGTCGGCGAAGGCGGTGATGCTGGGGCGTAATACCGCAAGAGAAAGTGCGATTGCGCCCAGTGCCAGACCGGCCCAGCGCATCATGGACCAATCCTGCCGTGACGGCGGCACCGAGGGTGTCAAGCCGGACTGGCCCAGGTATTGGCTGGTCAGGCTGAACTGGAGCAGTCCGGCGAGCATGAACAAGGCGGCGCTCAAGAATGCCCAACGATAGTGGATGGTTTGGCCCAAGTAACCGCACACCAGGGGCGCAACCATCGCTCCGACGTTGATGCCCATATAGTAAATCGAAAATCCGGCATCCCGCCGAATGTCGCCTTGCTGATAGAGAGCGCCCACCAGGGTGGTGCAGTTCATTTTCAAGTATCCGGTGCCCCAGGCGATCAGCGCGAGTGAGACCACGGTCCAGGTGAGGCCGGGTACCATCATGCCGAAGTTCCCGGTGGCGATCAGCGCCCCGCCTAGCAAGATGGCATGTCGCTGGCCGAGGAATCTATCGGCTACCCAACCGCCGGCTAGGCTCGTGAGGTAAGCGCAACTGGTAAAGATGCCGTAGATGGCTCCCGCCGTCACCACGTCGAGGCTCAGGCCCCCTACTTCCGCTTTCGAAGTGAGGTACAGAATCAGGATCGCCCGCATGCCGTAATAGCTGAAGCGCTCCCACATCTCGGTGAAGAAGAGCGTGGCGAGCCCTCGCGGGTGACCGAAGAACGAACGGTCGGTTGAAGTCACCACAGCATGATAGCGTTATTCGCGCAGGAACTTAGCGGCCAGTGCGGCGGCGCGCCGGCGGAGGTCAAGGCGCTCAGTGGAAGCCAGCACCGATTGGCAGTGTTCGGCGGCTTCCACCCCGCGGCCTTGCGCCGCCAATAGCTCGGCCAACAGCAAGTGCGAGCGCTCGGTGTACTCCCAGTCGTGCCGGCCGCCGCTGGAGAGCGCGCGGGTTAACACTTCGATCGCCCGCGTCGCTGGCAGCAGCGACGCATAATCATAAGCGATCACGCTGATCTCGGGCGCCATTAAGTTGGCTGACTCCAGCAACCGGACGGCCTCACTGCGATTGCGTTCCCGCAGGGTGATCGCCTCGTTACGCCGTTCCCAAGCCTGCTGCCAGCGTACCGGCCAGGGCCGCACGTCGGGCGCGTGCGTGAAGGTCCATATTTGCCCTGTGGCGCGCAGGTCTTTCGCCCCGATGGGCCAGCGATTCGTGCGTAAACGCAGGACGTTGGGTTGCTGTCGCAGCCAGGTCTCAATCGGGCCGAGCGACGCCGGCAGGTCAGATAGCTCAGGAATCTGATAATGCATCGGGACCACGATGGCCGGCTTCAACTGCCGCCGGATCTCTTCAATCTGTGCCGCCTTCAGAATGTGGTCATCGCCGTCAATCGGCAGCAGCACCACGTCAACGCGCCCGACGCGTTTCACCTGCTCCGCATCGAGCGGGCCGGCGTCGCCAAAGTGCGCCACGCGCACGCCGCCCGTCTCGATCACAAACACCGTGCTCTTGTAACTAAACTCCGCGCCAAAGCCGCCCGCGTGTTTGGCGGGCACACCGGTAACGCGAAACGGGCCTAGCGTGTATTCGCCCGGCTCACGAAAAACCGGCGCGCGAAAGTAATAGCTCGCGTCGTGGTCATAGTGCGGATGAGTCACCAGCACATAGTCGGCCGTGACGCTTTCTGGGAAGGTATAACCGAGCCAGCGCTCGCTGTTATAAGGGTCAATGATGAGCCGCTGGCCGTTGCTCGCCTCCAGGACGAAACTGGCATGGGCGATGTATTCGAGCGTCACTTGGGCGGTGGCGGGTAGGGCGAGCGCGCAAAGGAATATCCATCGCATGGAGGCGTTAGTCCAGCTTCGCGGCCGCCGCGCTGTCCAGGTACCAGGCCACGTTGCGGCCATGCGGCGTGTCAACTTGCGATGGGTACCGCAATGGGTCATGCTCGGCGTTAAAGACCTGGAAGAGCGGCTCGGCCTTGTCGGTACCCGCGGCCAGCACCACCGTGTGCCGGGCATGCAGCAGGACGCCCGGCAGCAACGTTACCCGG
>JAYVUQ010000437.1:0-4763 GCA_043787785.1 Bryobacteraceae bacterium | reverse complement strand
GGGATCCTTGCCGACGATCATGAGGAGGAGTTCGCCGCCAGGTTTCAAGACCCGGAAGGCTTCGGCGAGAGTTTGGGTGACGCCTTCGCGGCGCAGGTGGTCGATGGCGTAGCAACTGATGATGCCATCGAAGGAGGCGGGCTCGAAGGGCAGCTTGCGCATGTCGGCCGTCTCGATGCTGACGCGCTTTTCGACGCCGGCGGCTTTGAGATTGGTGAGCAGGCGTTGCTGCGGCGTTTCGCCATGGCCAAAGTGCGAATCAAAGGAATCGGCGAAGAGGTCGAGGGCGACGAGGGTGGTTTGCGGACGCTCGGCCAGAACCATGATGGAGGAACGGCCGGTGCCGGCGCCGAGGTCAAGCACTTTGCCGGTGCCGGAACGAAGGAAGCTCTGGGTGGGCAAGGTTCCGTAGCCGTTGAGGTCCATGACGAAGCGGACGACCAGGAAAGAGGCGGCACACCAGAGGGCGAACGCGCCGAGCACAAGCATGGCCCATTTTGACCATTTGCGCCAGAAGCCGAGTAGCAGGAGAGCGGCGGCGGGAGCCAATAGGGCGAGGTGGCCGTAGCTGAGCCACCAGGGGTAACCGAAGTCGAAGTGAGGCATGGTTTCTAGGGTGTACTACCTTGGGTGAATCGGACCTGAACGGGTTCGTTCAGACGCTGTTCATCAGACTACGCTAAATCTGTTGAGTTGCGGGTATTGATTGGTGCCTGCCGCATTAGTCCGCGCCGAAATACTGGCCCCTCCACGCACCGCCAGCCGAATCCCTGCTAAAGTAAGGCTGGGTTTTTGTCGAAACTGAAATGTTTGGAGCATCTTGTATGAAGTCCATTTTTGTGATCGGCGCGGGGGCGTTGTGGTTGGCGGGTGTGTCGGCTGCGGCTACGGTTAGTGCCCAACCGACTTTCTCCAAAGACGTGGCGCCGATTTTGAATCGGCGCTGCGTGGGATGCCACCGGGCGGGCGAAGCCGGTCCGATGGCATTCACCAGCTACAAAGAAGTTCGTCCGTGGGCGGCGGCAATCAAGCAGGCCGTAGCGATGCGCACCATGCCGCCTTGGCATGCCGATCCGAAAGTGAATCACTTTTCGAATGACCGGCGCCTGAGCGACGACGAGGTGGCCACGGTGGTGAAGTGGGCCGAGACGGGTGCCCCGGAAGGCAATGCGGCGCAAACGCCCAAGCTGCCCACGTTTGTGGATGGCTGGCAGTTTGGCAAGCCTGATTTCACGGTCACGACGGGCACGCCGTTCGATATTCCGGCCAACGGAACGATTCCGTACAAGTACTACACGGTGGATCCTGGCTTTACCGAAGATACGTGGGTACAGGCCGTGGAAGTACGCCCCTCGCAACGGACGCAGGTCCATCACATTCTGGTATTTGTCCTCGAAGAGGGCAACGTGCGTCCCACCCGCGGTGGCGAACCATTCAGCGACATGCTCATCGGCTATGCTCCGGGAGTGCCCTTTATCAACTTTGACGAGGATACGGCCTTCCTGGTGAAGGCGGGCTCGAAATTCCGCTTCCAGGTCCACTACACCACGAACGGGAAAGAGGCGACCGATATCGACTCGCTCGGGTTGAAGATCCGGAAGGACCGACCCAAGTATCGTGCCTATTGCGGCTCGGCGTCGCAACGGCGGTTGGCAATTCCGCCACAGGAAGCCAATTACGAAGCTAAGGCGACGCACGTGTTTAAGGAAGATGTCACGCTGCTGGATATGTCGCCGCACATGCACTTACGCGGCAAGGCGTTCCAGTATGTACTTACTTACCCAGATGGCCGGAGCGAAGAATTGCTGAAAGTGCCGAAGTACGACTTTAATTGGCAGATCAGCTATGTTTTGGACAAGCCGCTGAAGATCCCCGCGGGTTCGACGATGGAAACCACGGCCTGGTATGACAATTCGCCGAACAATAAGTTCAATCCCGATCCGTCGAAGTTGGTCCGTTGGGGCGACCAGACGTTTGAGGAGATGATGATCGGCTTTTTCAACTACAAGGTGCCAGTCGACAGTCTGAACCCGGTTCCCACGAAACCCGCCGCCCGGCCAACTGCGGAGTAGCGCGGTTAAAGAAGTTTGTAAGTAACCAGGGCGGCGCCAGCCAGTTGGCGTTTGCTATTGAACAGTTCGACGCTGCCGACGGCCAGCGAGCTGCCGACCCGTAGCAATTTACCTCGCGCGATCAGCTTGCCTTCGGTGATCGGCAGAAAATAGTTCAGCTTCATCTCGACGGTGGTTGCTTTGCGCTTAAACTCAAAGTGGGCAACAATTGAGATGCCGACCGCCGCGTCGGCCAAGCTCGCGTAGATCCCGCCGTGCAGCGTGCCCAGCGCATTCTTCAATTCTTCCCGCAATGGGCACTCCAGACGCACTCCGTCCCGGTAGACGCCGGTGACTCGCACGCCGATGAGCGAGTTAAAGGGCAGGGTATCGACGAAGGTTTGGACTTGGGCACGGGTAGCTTGAGGCAAATCGTCTCTATTGTACAGTCTTTGAGGTGTACAGTTTTCCTAGGGTTAGGACGAATTTCTTGAAGTAACGCGGTTTCGCCGCCGGAGGGTTTAGTAACAACGCATGTGTGGAATTGTTGGATACATCGGTCAGCGCCAGGCTGTACCCATCATTCTGGATGGCCTACGGCGGCTCGAATACCGGGGGTATGACTCGGCCGGGATCGCGGTTTTGGAAGGCCAGAATGGCGCCGCCAGCCTCAATGTGCGCCGTGCCTCGGGAAAGCTGCGTAATCTCGAAGAGGTGGTGCGTGCCAACCCGCTTGAGGGTACCTACGGCATCGGCCATACGCGCTGGGCGACCCATGGACGCCCCACGGAAGAGAACGCCCATCCGCACCGCGACAGCAAGGGCAACCTAGTGGTGGTGCATAACGGCATCGTCGAAAACTACCTGGAGCTGAAGCACGATCTGGAAGCCGCGGGCCACGTATTCGTGTCGGAGACGGACACCGAGGTGATCGCGCATCTGATTGAGAAGCACTTCAAGGGCAAGCTTGAAGACGCAGTGCGCGCGACCGTGAACGAGATTCGAGGCGTGTTTGCGATTGGCGTGATCTCGAAGCTTGATCCGCACAAGATTGTGGCGGCGCGCTCCGGCCCGCCGGCGGTGGTGGGGTTGGGCGACGGTGAGTATTTCCTGGCCTCCGACGTGCCGGCGATCTTGAATCACACCCGCGACATCCTGTTTCTGGGCGATGGCGAAATGGCCGTGCTGACTGCCGACGGAGTGCAATTGACCGACTTTGTCGGCAAGCAGATCAAGCGCGCCGTACAGCGCATTCTCTGGGACCCGATTATGGCGGAGAAGGGTGGCTACAAGCACTTCATGCTCAAGGAGATCTATGAGCAGCCGCGCAGTGTGCGCGACACCATGCTGGGCCGCATTGGGCAGGAGACGGGGCGCGTATTTCTCGATGAGATGAGCATCACCCCAGCCGAATTTGCGGCTTTCCAGAACGTGCGGATCATCGCTTGCGGCACCAGTTGGCACGCGGCGCTGGCGGGCAAGTTCATGATTGAGCGGCTGGCGCGCATCCCGGTAGAGGTCGACTATGGCAGTGAATACCGCTATCGGGATCCCATCATCGGGCCGGAGACCCTGACGGTGCTGATTTCGCAGTCGGGCGAAACGGCCGATACCTTGGCCGCGCAGCGCGAAAGCAAGGCCAAGGGCTCGAAGACTCTCGTGATCTGCAATGTGATTGGCTCCATGATGACGCGAGAAGCTTCGGGCACGATCATGACGCACGCGGGCCCTGAAATTGGTGTGGCTTCCACGAAGGCCTTTACGGCGCAGTTGACGGCCCTGTTGATCCTAGCGATGTACCTCGGCCAGCAGCGTGGGCAATTGGATGACGAAACGTCCTTGAAGCTGATGCAGGAAGCGGCGCAACTGCCGGGCAAGTTGGAGCGCATTCTCTCCAATGACGACATTTATCCGGAGTTGGTGAAGAAGCTGCACACGGCTAAGGACTTCTTGTATCTGGGCCGCGGCATCCACTTCCCCATGGCGCTGGAAGGGGCGCTAAAGCTGAAGGAGATCTCCTACATCCACGCCGAAGGCTACCCGGCAGGCGAAATGAAGCACGGGCCAAACGCGCTGATCGATGAGACTTTGCCCGTTGTCGTGATTGCGACGTATGATCCGGCAGACGAAGGCAGCCGGGTGCGTTATGAGAAGACCCTGTCGAACATTCAAGAAGTGAAACCGCGTTCAGGGGTGGTGATCGCGATCGCCAACAAGGGTGACGAAGTGGTGGCCAAGATGGCGGACCATTTCATCTCGGTTCCGGTGACTACCGAGTTGATGCTCCCGATTCTGGAGATTGTGCCCTTGCAGTTGCTGGCTTATCACATTGCCGTGCGGCGGGGCTGCGACGTGGATCAGCCTCGTAACCTGGCGAAGTCAGTGACGGTTGAATAAGATTTTTGCGAAGGACCGGGTCTCGAGAGCGGCGGCGTTCAGGCCGGTGAGTCGCTCGATTTCGGCATCGTTGAGCGCTTGGCAGCCGCGGGCGCGCAGGAAATAGTCCAGCAAGCCTTGGGCGGAGGCGACGTCGTCGAAGTGGTTGCCGGCCAGCGTGGCTTGCGCGGCTGCGCTGAGGAAAGCCTTGAGGCGACGGCCGTGGTCGGCCTGGCTGCGCTCGAAGTAGTCGTAAACCGCGGAGTAACGCGAGACGAGCTGTGCCGGGTGCAGGTCCCAACTTTGGTAGAAGCCGAATTTGAGCGCGTGCCGGAT
>JAYVUQ010000436.1:0-4133 GCA_043787785.1 Bryobacteraceae bacterium | reverse complement strand
CCTCCGGACAAGGTTGGACCGGGCGAAGCGCAATCGAAGCGGCCGTTCCCGCAATTCAGCAACGTGTCGGTGATCAATCCCCCGTTGGGAAATTCCGCCTATCACGCCGGCTTTGTGAAAGTGGAGCGCCGATTCCACTCCGGCCTTTCGCTACTGTCGCATTACACTTACTCGAAATTTCTGGACGATGTAGAGTCATTCTCCGAGATCGGCGACGCGGGCAGTTATATGGACTATTACAACCGGGGCTTGGACCGGGGGCTGTCCGGCAGCGACGTGCGGCATCGCGCCGTGGGGAGTTTGGTTTATGCTTTGCCACAATGGAAGGACCACCGCTTGTTGAATTTGGCCGCGGGCGGATGGAAGACGGGAATCATCGCCACTTACCAGGCGGGATCGCCGTTTAGCGTTTTTAACGCCGTAAATCTCACCAACGCGTTTTCCGCGGGCGCGCTACGGCCGGATTTGGTGGGAGACCCTGGCCTATCCGGGTCAGCCAGGGCCTTGACACGCTGGTTCAATACCGACGCCTTCCGCGCCCCGGCAGCCTTTCGTTTTGGAACCGCGGGCCGGTCCATTTTGAATGGACCCGGAACGGTAAACGTCGACGCCTCACTGATCAAGTCTTTCCCCATCCGGGATCGGCTCCGCTTTGAGGTGCGCGCGGAATTCTTCAATCTCTTCAACCACGCCAATTTCAATCTGCCCGGCCATTCGCTTGGGGCGCCGGGCTTTGCCGTCATCAACACCGCCAAGGCGGGCAGATCCGGGCAATTCGCGCTGAGACTGGAGTTCTAGAATGGGCACTTCACGCAGAGCATTCCTGGCGGAACTGTCGACCGTGGCGGCGTCTCCGGCACCGGCCAGGAGAAAGCCCAATCTGGTTTTCATCTTTAGTGACCAGCAGTCCTCGGACATGCTCGGCTGCTACGGCAACCGGCAGGTGATCACCCCCAACCTGGACCGGTTCGCCGCCCAAGGCGTGCGCTTCAACCATTGCGTGGCCAATTCGCCGCTGTGTACACCCTACCGGGGAATTCTGCTATCTGGCCAACACTCGCTCCGCAATGGAGCCATGGAAAACGACCTGCGCATGCTGCCCGGGGAGGGCCATCATTTCGGGGAGGTGCTGCGCGACGCAGGGTACCGGACCGGTTATATCGGCAAGTGGCATCTTTACGGAGGGGACAGGGTTCGCCCGATCCCGGCGGGAGTGGATCGCGCCGGTTTCGATCATCGCTTTCTTTCGAACAACTGCACCGTCGTTTTCGATAAGGAACGCGCTTATTACTGGGATGAGGATGGCCAGCGTCAGCTCTACGGCGACTGGGAACCTTATGCACAGGCACGGCAAGCCAACCAGTTCATCGACGAAAACGCGGAACGCCCTTTTGCGCTGTTTCTTTCCTGGCATCCGCCCCACAATTGGAGCGGCCCCCAGTTCTCCCAAGGCCAGCCTCGCAAGGGCCCCGAGGATGGTTACGGCGCGCCGGATGATTGCCGCAGTTTGTACAACCCCGCGAGCCTGACGCTGCGCGGCAACTGCGACGACACCGTTGCGAATCGGAAGCTATATCAGGGCTACTACGGCATGTGCACCTCGATCGACCGTGCCTTTGGCCTGGTGATGGACAAGCTGAAGGAGAAGGGACTGGAGAACGACACGCTAGTGGTCTTCACCTCGGATCACGGCGACCTGGCACTTTCTCACAGGTTCACCGCCAATAAACTACGTCCGGAGATTGAATCGATCCGCGTGCCGATGCTGATTCGTTTCCCGGGCGTGCTGGCGCCACGAGTGAGCGAACTGATGGTGGGAACCTTGGACCTGATGCCCACCCTCTTGAGCCTGATCCAACTGAAGCCCCCCGCCACTTGCCAGGGAACGGACTTAAGCCAGGCCATCCGGACGCGGCGCGACAATGCCGTTGACTCCGTGCCGCTGTTCCTGTTTTGCGTGGACTGGCGCGGAGTATACACCCGGCGCTACACCTATTCGTTCGACACGAGCGGCGGCGATGAAGGCCGCTATCGCAAGCTTCTGTTCTCGCGAGCGACAGCAGTGGAGTGGAACTGCCTATACGACCGCAAGGCTGATCCGTGGGAAAAGCGCAATCTGTTTGCGTCGGTACCGCACAAGAAGTTGCGAGCCCGGCTGCATGAAAAAACGCTCGCCTGGATGGACCGATTGGGTGACCAGGGATGGCCCTACCGTAGGATTCAGGAGGCGGTAATGACTCCGGAAGATTTCATGCTGACGCGGGACACGACGCGAATGCGTGTCCTAGGGGGCGTCCTCAAGGGCCGTCCGGTGGATCTGATCTCGTGACTAAGATTCGTCCCGCCACTAACGGCTATACTCGATTCTTGAAACATGCCGTCCGACCATTGGACCGAGCTCGAACGCCTCTACCATGCCGCTCTGGCCCTGGACCCGGTCGCGCGCCCCGTCTTCCTGAGCCAACAATGCACCGGCAATGAGGCATTGCGGAAGGAAGTGGAGTCGTTATTGGCGCACGACGCGAATGATATTTCCCAGAAACTCGCGCAATTCTTAACCGCCGGCAATCTGCTGGGCCCTTACAAGCTGGTGGAGCCCATCGGTGAAGGCGGCATGGGTACCGTTTGGAAAGCCCTCGATACCCGCCTTAATCGCACCGTCGCCATCAAGACTTCCAAAGTCGGCTTCGCTGATGAGCCGCAAGGCCCGGAGTTACGCTTTAGACTTGGGGGAGCGGGCGACGCGCTTGGGTTGGAGTAAGTCGCGAGCGTAGAGTTCGAGGTCGAGAGCCTGGAGTGTCAGGAGTTCACCGGCCGGCGGCGGAGTAAGTGGCGGCAAGTCTTCGCTTAGGTAAATGTCGGGCAGGGACTTAGTGAGCCGGGATCGAACGCCAGGGGCGAGTAACGGTGGTGCGAATTGCCCGCGCGGGGGGCCGGTCTTGCGGCGCTGGCCGGTGGCCTCGACGCGTAGTTTGCGCAGTTTCTCCTCGGTGGAGCGAGGAATGGCGTAGCGGTAAGGTTGGTTGGTGGGGAGCAAGTGCCAGGCGAGAATGACGAGTTTACGCGCGGTGGCGACCACCGCAATATTGCGCTTCTTTTTGCGCGCCAGTTTCCGGAAGAACGCGCCGAGCGGCCCCGGGTGATCATCGACATTTTGCGCCACCAGCATCCAACGCGCGTGGGAAGAGCCCCGCTTGGTGATGGGACCGTGGTAGGTCTTGTCACCGGATTGCGAGGTAGAGGGGACCAGGCCCAGATAGGCGGCGGCGTGGTTGGCGGTGGGAAAACGGGAGAGGTCGCCGAGAGCGGCCAGGAGCGTCTGGGCGGTGGCGGAGCCGACGCCAGGGAGCGTCATCAGGAGGCGGACGCGGGGGTCGGCATGGGCTTGGACGTTGAGCGTGTAGGCCGAGTCGAGGATTTGCTGCTCGATAAGCGTGAGTTGGGCGAGCAGGCGGTCGAGGGCACGGCGGCCCACCGGATCGAGCGAGAGTTGGTTAAGCCAGTGCAAGCCAGCATCGGTGAAGAGGGAAACGGGCGGATGAATGAGGCGTTGGTGCAGCACGGCATGAATGCGGTTCTTGAGGCGCGTGCGATCCGCGGTGAGATAAGCGCGCTCGGTAGTTTGGCGGCGGAGTTCGCGCGTCGCGGGATCGGGCGTCCAAACGGCGGGCAGATAGTTGAGGCGCAGTAAGTGGGCCAGCACGGTGACATCAATTTTGTCGGTCTTAATTTTGGCGGAGGCGATGGCCTTGGTCAAAAGCGGATTGCTCACGGTGATCGAAGCCACGAAGGGTTTCAACAAGTCCACGATGGCCCAGGTATTGAAGGTGGCCTCGACCACGAGATGATGCAGGGGCGAGAGGTGCGCTTGGGCGAAAGCCGCAATGGCGGGAGCGCTAGTGGCCAGGCGCTCACGGTGGGTGAGGCGGCCGTCGTCATCAAAGGTCGCCGCTTCGATTTCACGGCGATGCAGGTCCAGGGCAGCGAATGGCATAATAAAAATACTCCTTTCCTGACGGAGAGCGGGGCGAAACTCGGCGGTGCGAGAACACCGTCCAAGCGAAGGGCAAAACGGCAACTATCTATGCGAGCTCAAAGCTCAACCGGGTGGTCCGAAGGGGAGGCCACATACG
>JAYVUQ010000435.1:0-7877 GCA_043787785.1 Bryobacteraceae bacterium | reverse complement strand
TTTTTTTACAGGGATGAGCCCATCGCTTCGCGCGGTGGGCTCATTTCATTGGTGATTACTCTGTGGCTCTTACCTTGGCGAGACGCTCTTGAAATAGCGGGGGGAGTGCGTCTTCCATGCTTTTGGTGATGAGGCCGGCGCCGTCGAGGTCTTGGATGTGGACTTGGTCTTTGAGGCGGAAGCTGGTGAGCTTCATGGTGAGCAAATGGTCAATGGAGGTGATGCGGGCGCCCATAATCATTTCACCGGTGCCGAGTTCCGGGGTGGGCGCGGGGCTATCGGGGCGGACTTTTTCTCCGGCCATCAGTAGATGAATGGCGGTCTTGGCCTTTGGATTTTCCGCGTCGACCAGCATATCCACCCCGGCTACATGACGATAGGTTAGGCCAAACGGCGCGACGGCTTCCCGGATTCTGCTGAGGTCAGTTCGACGAACGATGGCGTCGATGTCCCGGGTGAGACGGGAGAGGGCAGGGTCCACCCGCTCAAGGTGGATGAAGGTGGCCAATCCCCCAATGATCTCGTAAGGAATGCCAGCATTGTCGAGCGCTTGGTGCAAGCGCCGCATCGAAAGGAATAGTTGATCCACGCGCTCCTCGAATATCGTATTGACGATCACCATTTGTTCAGCATAGTTCCCGGTGGCGCGACTCGGAATGTCGAATGTGCCCCACCGCTGACGCGGTGGACTAGATATGACCATATCACGTGCTGCCGGAAAGCCAAAAGGGCCAGGACTTTCGTCTCGGCCCTTTTGGGTAACTAACGAACTAAGCGCGAGGCTTAGCTGCGGAACTTACGGAGGCCCGCGAGAACCAACACACCGCCCACGAGGGCGAGGGTGGAGGGTTCGGGAACGGTCGGGTTGTAAGTGTAGGTGACCTGCAGCTGGCCGTTCGAAGAGCCGAATGCACCGCTTACCACGCTGGTTCCGCGGGCAGTAAAGCCGCTGAAGTTAGCAAGAGGGAGGCTACCAGTGAACGAGGAGGAGCCGGGAACATTGCTAGCGCTGGTGGAGTCTCCGGTAAAAGGGGAGGACGTTGCAGAGGCGGAGAAGTTGGCGAAACCCACGGGGAGGCTGCCAAAGTTGATCGTGAAGGTGTTGATACTGGGCTCTCCAAACGAAAAGTCGGCCCGACCGTTGAGCACGATGGCTGTGATCTGCTGGCCAGACGGTGCCATAAAACCGGCGCACGAGTAGTCAACGAAGTTGCCCGAGGTATTGCCGTAGTTACCGAGGGTGCCAGAACCTCCAGCGTTGGGGTTGGCCGTGCACGTCGAGGTCAGCATGGCAGCTTGGCTCAAGGCACTGGACATCAAGAAAATAGTCATGATGGAAAAAATACGCATGGAAAAAATCCTCCGAGTTAAGTCTTTTTGGTGAAGGCCGGTCGATTCAAATGTTCCGGTTCACTGAGTGGAAACTTAACATCCGCCTAGTTGTCGCTACAAGGCTGTCGGTCCTAGGCCGTCGCCAGTAAGAAAATTGCTGGGGCAGCGAATGGGGATGAGAGTGGTTGGCAAGGTACTACCCCACCAGCGAAGAGTACTCTATTGAAATGTTATGGTTAGCGGGATCTAGCAGAGAGAGGAATAAACTGCTGTACTAGCGGGATGTAGGCGGGTCCAGTGCAACTAATGGTCGGTGGTGGAAGGGAGAACCAGAACCAATCGCATTTTTCGAGTGAAAATATAACGTTAAACTGGCGGAAGAGTGGCACACCAAAAGCAAAACGGCCGAGGCATAACCTCGACCGCTGAGCGATAGACGGGACGATTTTAACGACGGAACTTACGGATACCTGCAAGAACCAACACACTGCCTACGAAGGCGAGAGTGGAGGGCTCCGGTACGCCGGACGGGATCACTTCGTAGGTGTACTGGACCTGGAGGCGTCCATTAGAAGCACCGAAGCCACCGACAGCAGAGCCCGTACCTGTCGCGGTAAAGGCTGCGAAAGCGGTGGGGTTGTTAATCGGCAAGCTGCCCGTGAAGGCCGTGCTACCTGGAGTATTGATGCTTGAGTCACCGCCGCCAGGACCGGACGAGGCGCTAGACGAAAAATTAGCGAAGCCCGCAAGCGAGTAACCGCTAATATTCATGGTAAAGCTATTGACGGTGGCGTCGCCGAACGAGTAGTCGGCCCGGCCCAGTAACGAGACTGCGATGATCTGCTGACCAACGGGGGCAGTGAAGCTCGAGCAGCTGTAGCTGACCGTGTTCAGATTTGTACTGCTGCCGTAGCTACCGATCAGGCCAGCGCCGCCCGTATTAGGGGTAGCTGAACAGGTGTTGGTGATAATGCTGGCACTGGCGAAGCTCGCCGAGGCAACAAGAAGTGTAAAAATTGAGAGAGAGCGCAAGATAGAATCCTCCGGACAAAAGTTGTAGTACGAACCGGCGACAGATTCCGGCTCTTTCTGAAGTTATCATGGTGTATTGCACCTGTCAATACTTTTTCGATGGTTCTCTCTTTGCCGTAACCCTTTTGACTTCATCGGGATACCCCCAATTACCTGATGGCACGGTACCTGAGGGTGGTACCCCCCCTCAGTTGAGTTCGCCTAGTACACTAGGCGGAGTGGGGTAGTGCTATCGTTTTGATCCAATATGCCTTATTTTGCAACATAATTCTTCCGGGTCGGGTTTTGGCGGGTAAAAAAACAAAAAACCTCCGCCGGAGAAAGGCGGAGGTCTTGGAGGGTGCTTGCGGAATGAATTAAAATTTACGCACTGAAGGAGCTACCGCAGCCACAAGTGGACTTGACGTTGGGGTTGCCAAATTTGAAGCCTGCGCCTTCGAGGTTCTCGACATAATCGACTTCGGCGCCATCGAGGTAAAGGAGGCTGGCTTGGTCGACGTAAACGGCGAGGTCGCCGAAGCGGTAGGTCTTATCGAGCATCCCGGGGGCATTCTCGAAAGCCATAGAGTAGCTGAAGCCGGAGCAACCGCCGCCGACGACGGCAATCCGCAAGCCAGCGGGCTTGGGTTCCTGGGCGCTCAGAATTTCGTGAACTTTTTCGACGGCCTTTTCAGTGAGTTGCAACATTGACGTAAATCTCCTTGGTCAGATACCAGACTACTACAGTCTTAGATACGCGAGCAAGCTGGAGGATTCATTTCAGGGTTGCGACGCTTGTTGTCATTCATCAACGTCGATCGCGCCGACCAGCAAGGTGACGTGCTTCAGTAGGCCAGCATCTACGGGCTGGAGACGATCCGGATGGCTGGCCATGTCCGTGGCTAGGAAGCTTAGAAATTGCCCCAGCGGGGAACGGTCTGTCAGCGTGGATTCAAACAGAAACGTCATTCCCTGACGGTAATGCAAATGCCTTGTCGAGTCAATGCGATGCCGTTGTCCAGCCACAAACGTCCCGGAGCGAGACATTGCCACCGCACAGGACCAGCACCACCTGACTGTGGGGCGTGAAGTGGGAACGCAACCGTTCGGCGGCGGCGAGGGTGCAGGCGGCGGCGGGTTCGGTGAGGACTTTGGCGCGTTCGAGCAAGACTTCGAGGGCGGCGACGGCTTCGGCGTCTGGCACCACGGTGACGCTTTCGACGTGCTGCTGGACGAAGCCGAGGGTGCGCGCGGTGACGCTGGGCGCGCCGAGGGTTTTGGCGATTGAGGTGATGGCGGGCAGTTGGACGGGGTGGCCGGCGGCGAGGGCTTGGGCCATGGCGTCGGCTCCGGCGGTTTCGACGCCCCAGATGCGGAGGTTGGGGTTGATGGCCTTGGCGGCGATGGCGATGCCGCTGATGAAGCCGCCGCCGCCGATGCTGACGATGAGGTCAGTGGTGGTGGGCAGGTCTTCCAGGATTTCGAGGGCGACGGTACCTTGGCCGGCGATGACGGCGGGGTCGTCGAAAGGGTGGATGGCGACGGCGCCTTGGCTCTGGCGCTGGGCGAGATGGGCAAAGGCTTCGGCGATATTGGGCACGAGGATCACTTCAGCGCCGTACTCGCGGGTGGCACTGAGGTAGTTAGCCGGGGTGGTTTGCGGCATAAAGATAGTGGCGCGCAGGCCCAACTCGCGGGCCGCGTAGGCGACGGCTTGGGCGTGATTGCCGCCGCTGACGGCGACGACGTGGCTGCCGGGGGCGAGTGGGGCGGCGAGGAGCTTATTGAAAGCACCGCGGGCCTTGAAGGAGCCGGTCTTCTGGAAGAGCTCGAGCTTCAGGTGGATGTTGGTGCCTAGGCGGCGCGAGAGGGTTTCGCTACTGACGAGGGGCGTGTGGCGTATGCGACCGCGGATGCGTTGCTGGGCGGCGCGGATATCTTCAATCGTGACAGTGGACAATGAAGTGAGTTTAGCAGGAGGATCCGATGATTGATTTACGCAGCGATACCGTCACCAAACCCACGCCGGGCATGCGGCTGGCGATGGCGAATGCCGAGGTGGGGGACGACGTTTATGGCGAGGACCCGACGGTGAATTTGCTGGAGCGGCGGGCGGCGGAGATCACCGGCAAAGAAGCGGCGTTGTTTGTGCCCACGGGCACGATGGGCAACACTATCGCCATCAAGATGCACACGCAGCATGGGCAGGAAGTGATCTGCGAGGCGCGGGCGCATGTACTGGATTGGGAACTGGCGATGATGGCCTGGTTTGCGGGATGTGTGGCGCGGCCGATTTTCGCAGCGGACGGCATTTTGAGCTGGGCGCAGATTGCGGAACAGGTGCGTCCGCTGAGCCCGCATGCGGCGCCCACGGGCTTGATTGCGATTGAGAATACGCACAACATGGCGGGCGGCACGGTGTATTCGCTGGGCACGATTCGGGAGATCGCGCACGAGGCGCATGCGCTCGGCGTGCCAGTACATATGGACGGCGCGCGGCTGTTCAACGCGGTGGCGGCGAGCGGACACACGGCGGCCGAGATTGTGGCCCCGGTGGACTCGGTGATGTTCTGCTTATCGAAGGGCCTAGGCGCGCCGGCCGGCTCCATGCTGGTGAGCACGCGGGCGAAGATTGACCAAGCCCGGCTGTTGCGCAAACGCCTGGGCGGTGGCATGCGGCAAGCGGGCATCCTGGCGGCGGCCGGATTACTGGCGCTGGAAGAAATGCCCGCGCGTTTGGCGGAGGATCATGCCAACGCGCGCTGGCTGGCAGCGCAAATTGCCGCATTACCCGGCATGCGCGTGGATGCTGACCAGGTGAAGACCAACATCGCCATCTTCGACGTGAGTGGGACGGGATGGACGGCGCCCGGGCTGAGTGCGGCACTGAAGGCGCGCGGCGTGATTATGAATGCTTTAAACACCCGGGACATTCGGCTAGTGACGCATTATGATGTGGATAGGGGCCATTGCGAGACGGCTTTCGGGATCCTTCGGGAAGTGAGCCTCGCCGCACCCCCCAACGCCAGGTTGAGGTAGTTGTTCGTT
Organism: Bryobacteraceae bacterium; assembly: GCA_043787785.1. GTDB lineage: Bacteria > Acidobacteriota > Terriglobia > Bryobacterales > Bryobacteraceae > JALHNI01. The sequence continues at coordinate 2,486 of JAYVUQ010000435.1, read as the reverse complement.
GCCGCAAGAAAATCCGCTGCTGAATCTCGATTTTCGGATTCATTTTGACCAAATCCAAGCCGGGCAGGTGATGCCGGCGCTAGAAACACTGCTCGCTGAAGCAAGCCAGACGATTGAGGCGCTCGCCCGGGAAGGCGGAGGTCCGCGCACGTTTGAGAACACGCTAACGGCGATCGACATGGCCACGGTGCGGCTGGAAGATGCGATGGCTGTGGTGCGGCATCTGGAAGGCGTTGCCACCAGCCCGGAGTTGCGGGCGGCGTATAACGATGCCGAACCACGGGTGAGCGAGTTTCTTTCGTCGATTCCGCTGAATGCGGGCCTGTGGAAGGCGGTGAAGCAGGTGGCCGCCAGTTCTGAAGCGGCGACCTTGAATCCGGTGGAGCGCCGGTTCCTGAAGAAGACCGTGGACGGCTTCCGGCGTCATGGCGCTGAGTTGGATGACGAGGGCAAGCGCAAACTGCAGGAACTGGAGGTGGAGCTAAGCCGCATCACCACGAAGTTCTCCGAAAATGTGCTGGACTCGACCAATGCTTTTGAGTACTCGATGACCGATGAGGCGCAACTGGCGGGCTTGCCGCCTTCGGCGATCGCGGCGGCGAAACAGAGTGCGACGGCGAAGGGACAAGCGGGTTGGCGGTTCACTTTGCAGGGGCCGAGCTATGCGGCGGTGCTGACTTACTTGGACGACGCTAAAGTGCGCGAGCATTTCTACCGCGCCAACATGTGCCGGGCCGCCGGTGCGCCGTTTGACAATCGCGAGTTAGTGGAGCGAATTCTGAGCTTGCGCCACCAAAAGGCGCACCTATTGGGTTATTTCAACTTTGCTGACTTAGTGCTTGAGGAGCGTATGTCGAAGCGCGGCGCGCGGGCGCTGGAGTTTTTGTTTGAACTCGCTTCGCATACGTCGGACAGATTTCTGCAGGAAAATCGCGAATTGCACGCGTACCGGCGAAAGCTGGAAGGCGATTTGACTCCGGAGCCTGAACCTTGGGACGTGGGGTATTACGCGGAAAAACTACGCCGCGAGCGCTACGACTTCGACGAAGAAGAGCTGCGGCCCTACTTCCCCTTGCCGCAAGTGGTGCGCGGCATGTTCGCGTTGACGGAGCGGTTATTCGATATTCGCGTGGTGGAACGCCCGGGCATGCCGGTGTGGCACGCCGATGTGCGCTGCTATGACTTACTGGATGGCGATGGCACCTTACTGGGCAGCTTCTACAGCGATTGGCATCCCCGCGAAACCAAGCGGGGCGGCGCTTGGATGGATGCATTGCGCACCGGGGGCCCGACGGGCGATGGCTTTGCGCCCCATAGTGGCATCATCTGCGGCAACATGACCGAGCCGCTGGGTGACGAGCCGGCTTTGCTTACCCATCGGGAAGTAGAGACGATCTTTCACGAGTTTGGGCATCTGCTGCATCATTGTTTGAGCCAAGTGACTGTGCGGTCCTTGGCCGGTACGAATGTGGCATGGGACTTTGTCGAGTTGCCTTCGCAGATTATGGAGAACTGGTGCTGGGAGAATGCGGCGCTGGACTTATTTGCGCGCCATTATCAGACGAACGAGCCGGTTCCGGCCGAATTACTCGCCAAAATGAAGCGGGCCCGTACCTTCCGCGCCGCCAATACACAAATGCGGCAATTGGGGTTTGGTATCGTCGATTTGGAGTTACACATCGACTTTGACGCCAAGAGTTATCGCGAAAAGACGGGTGGCGATGTCATCCAGTATTCGCGTGAGATGCTGCAACGCTATTCTCCGGCCGATTTTCCACCGGAGCACGCCAGCATTTGTTCCTTCACCCATCTCTTCGCTAGCCCGGTAGCCTATGGCTCCGGCTATTATTCCTATAAGTGGGCCGAGGTGCTGGATGCGGATGCGTTTGGGCGATTTAAAGAAGAAGGCGTGCTGAACCAGGAGACGGGCCGGGCGTTTCGGGAGTTGATTCTCGAAAAGGGCGATAGCGAAGATCCGGGCGATCTGTTCCGCGCCTTCCGTGGCCGGGAGCCCGACCAGCGCGCGTTACTCGAGCGTCTTGGGCTGCTGACGCTACAATCGGACTAGATGTTCCTGAAGATCCTTGGCCACCCGGTTTTCCAAAACCTGAACTTTCACATGCCGCTTATCGTTGACTTGTCGCATCCGGTGGTGATGCTGGAGGGCGAGAACGGTTCTGGTAAATCGACGCTGTTGCACTCGATCTTTTATGCGCTGAAAGGCGAGTCCGTGCCGGGGTATGTGTATCGCTGGGAAGGGGGCGAGCCGACGGCCCCGAAGAGCTTCCTGTTTGACGCGGAGAGCCACAATCCGCGGATGCAGATCGAGTTCTTCAAGGACGACCCTAAGATGATGGAATTCCTGCAGGTGGCGAGCCACGGGCAGGTGATGCTGGCGATGTTCCGGGAAAACTTTCCTGCATTGCCGGAGGGAACAGTGTTGTTGCTGGACGAACCGGAAATGGCGTTGTCGATCAGTAACCAGC
>JAYVUQ010000434.1:0-2657 GCA_043787785.1 Bryobacteraceae bacterium | reverse complement strand
TGGGCAGGGCTACTGAGTGGCCCGCCGCTTTGGGCAACCAATGGTCCATCATGATGCCGTTCGGTACGTAGAGAAAGGCCATGCGGCAGGGCGCGGCAGACTTGGTGGCGGCGCGGCCCAGAGCTGGCGTCATCGCGTCGAGTAATGGCAACCCGAGCATTCCTTGCAACAGAGCACGTCGATTGATGAAACTACCTTGCCGCAAGCTGGCCTCCTTGGCTTTTGCCTCTCATTTGAAATAGCGGACTCTGCACGATCTCTCGCACCAAAGCGGAGAACTTATTACCGTTCGCGCTAACTCGCTTGGTAATTGCTTCGACGGCCTTCCGGTCTGAGGCTTCGACGCCCCTACCTAACGAGTAAGTGAGCAGCTTTTCCGTTACGTTGCGCACGAACAAGCGGGACTGAGCCCTCAAAACCTGCTTGAGTTCTTCAGGCCCGCGAAACGACTCGCCACTGGAAAACACTCCCGAGCTATCGATGGGAAATTGGCCGTCGCGTTCGCGCCACGCGCCCGAAGCGTCGAAATTTTCAAGGCCGAAACCGATGGGGTCCATCTGATCGTGGCAGACGGCACAGCGCGAATTGGCGCGATGTTGTTCGAGGCGCGTGCGAAGGGAAGCGGCGGTGCCGAGGTTTGCCTCCTGCAAGGCGGGGATGTCTGGTGGCGCGGGCGGAGGGGGCGTTCCCAGTAAGTTCTCGAGTACCCAGCGACCGCGCAAGACGGGCGAGGTGCGGGTAGCGTAAGAAGAAAGAGTGAGCACAGAACCTTGCGTCATCACACCTCCCCGTCGGCTATCTTTGAGTTCCACGCGCTGGAAGGCCTCGCCGGTAACTCCGGGGATACCATAATGGCGAGCCAAAGGACCATTCAAGTAAGTGAAGCCTCCATCCAAAAAGTCGGTGATGGCACGGTCCTCCCGGAGCACCGCTTTGGCAAAAAGAAAAGTCTCGCGGCGCATGGCATCGACAAGTTCGTCATCCACATTTGGGAAACGGGCCGGATCGGGCTTACGCCGGTCGAGCAGACGCCAACCGAGCCATTGGCCGACGAAGTTTTCAATCATGGCGTCGGAGCGGGGATCGGCCAGCATGCGGCGCAGCTGAGCGGCGAGCACGCCTGGCTGGCGCAAACGCCCGGCGTCGGCGAGGCCGGTCAACTCCGAGTCAGGCAGGCTACTCCAGAGGAAATAGGAGAGCCGGGAAGCAAGGTCGTGCTCGGCGATCAGTTGCGGTTTCACGGTGATAGGTTCGGCACGGAAGAGGAAATACGGCGACATCAGGATTGCTTGCAAGCCTACGCGGATGCTCTCGTCAAAAGGGTCGCCGGCGGCGCGCACAATAGCGGCCAAGCCAGCGAGAGCATCGAGTTCCTGCTTGGTGACGGGACGCCGGTAGGCCCGCGCGGCGACACGGCCGAGAATACGCTGGGCACACGCCGGAGTGGGTTCGCGGCAAATATACAGATGCTCGCGACTTTCGAGTTGGTGAGACTGCGGATGAAAGGGGCCAACAATATCGACATAGTCGATGAATAACTTACGGCGACCATCCAGATTCATATTGTCCTGGGGGTTCGCTAAGTCGGCGAACTCGGGGAAGGACGCACGAAACGCATGCTCGCCGGCTTTTACTTTGACGCGCGCGATGGATTCGCCGTGGGCATATTGGTAGTCGATATCGCCTTCGACGATCTCGGTAAGAATCTGCGACCCGTCGAGAGTCATCACCATTTTCACGGGCGGATAGGCCTTCCGGCTTTCTTCCAACATCGCCTTCTTTTCGACTTCGGTGACGGTAGCTTGACGAATGAGGGCTTGCAAGCGCTGGCTGCGGGGCTGACGAGGACGGTAGTTGCCGACGCGCATGCGGAACTCATATTCACCGGACACGGGAAAGTCGTAGGAGCCATAAATCGCGCCGCGCAGGGAAAAAGGAAGGGTATTCGGCGTCGGGTCGTCCTGCGACTTCTTGGTCATGAAGCGAATCAGCTTGGTGGGTTTGGGCGGACTGGGTTGCCCGTAGACGGCGACGGTAGAGAGCTGCTTAGCGGCGGCAACATATTTTTCCATTAACAAGGAAGATACCGATAATACGTCGCCGATGTTGTCGAAGCCGTAGCCGGCATCGTCGAGGGGAAAGTCGTCCGCCGGCCGCAGCGAGACGTGTAGGAGATCGCGCACGGTTTGGTTATACTCAGCGCGATTCAGCCGTCGCGAGGCAACGCGGCCGGGATCGGCGTTGAGCGTGGCGCGACCGGGTTGGCGCTCAATCCAGGCGGTAACCGCGACAACGTCAGCTTTCGAGGGTTGGGGTGAGCCAGGCGGTGGCATTTTCCCGGTGGATAGTTTGTCGAGCACCTTGTCCCACACAGAGGGCGTGGGATTGGTGAGGCTCAGACTCGCCAGCTTCGTCTGGCCGTTGTGGCAACCGGCGCAGTTCTTGACGAGGAACGGCTTGACGATCCGAGAATAATCGGCATCCTGGGCGCTCAGGACGAAGAGAGCGAGAGGAATCAGGATTGGGAGTCGGCGAAAAATGGCGAATGGACCTCGCCCTTACTATACATCTACCGGCTGAGTGCGAAGGAAAGGATGTTGCCGCCAGCGGCGATGGCCACGTATTGCCGACCCTGCACGGCGTAGGTCATGGGGGAG
>JAYVUQ010000433.1:0-8978 GCA_043787785.1 Bryobacteraceae bacterium | reverse complement strand
TTCCGGGCCTATTACGCTCGCGCGCGTTCTTCTGCCCCGCCGATGCGGACCGCAACGGGTGTACCCACCGAGGCCGTGTACATCTTTCACAACATGGTGCGCCGGCTGATCAACCAGCACCAGCCCGAGTATTTGGCCGCTGTATTTGAAAGCGAAGGGCCCACGCTACGCGAGCAGGAGTTCGCCGCCTATAAGGCCAATCGTGACGAAACTCCGCCGGACCTGTTGGCCCAAATCCCGTGGGTGCGGCAAACCTTGACCGCGATGGGTGTACCCGTAATCGAGAGCGATGGTTATGAGGCCGACGACGTGATTGGCACGCTGGCCAAGATGGCGGGCATGGAGGTGGTAATCGTCTCCAGCGACAAAGATATGCTGCAGTTAGTGGACGAACGCGTGCGGGTGCTGAACCCGATGAAGGACGACATTCTCTACGATGCGGAGAGTGTCCGTGCCTATATGGGGGTATCGCCGGCGCAAGTGCGCGACCTGCTTGCCCTCAAAGGCGACGCCGTCGATAACATTCCGGGTGCGCCCGGCATTGGGGACAAAGGCGCCAAGGACCTGATTCTGCGGTTTGGCTCGGTGGAATCGGCGCTGGACCATGCCGCTGAGGTGGAGAAGAAGACATATCGCGAAAGCCTGCTAAACCATCGCGAGCAAATTATGCTCAGCAAGCGGCTGGCGACGATTGAAGAGAATATTCCGCTCGCCATCACGATGGAGCAGTTGGTGAGCCAGCCGGCGAACGTGGGCGAACTGCGTGAGATTTACCGGCGGTTGGAGTTTTTTAGCTTGTTGGCGCAGACGGGTCCGGCGGAGACAGACACGCCGGCGCCGCCGGAGGACTTTAGCGTTTTCCTGACGGCGGACGAGGCGCGAGAGTGGCTGCGGACGTTGCCGGCGGAGGGTGCGCTGGGCCTGGTGTGGGAAGGCCAAACGGCGGCCGTTTCGGGAGCCTTGGGCATAGCCCGGTCCTTCCCGGCCGAGGCGCTCGATGCGCTTTCGCCGCGTCCGCTGATTCTCCACAACTGGAAGGCCGCGCCCTTCGGTGACATCGGCCAGGTGCATGACGTGATGTTGACCGGCTTCCTGCTGCTGGCTGACCCGGGCGATGTCGATTTGCCGGCGCTGGTGGAGCGCTTCCTGATGCGCAAGCTGGGTGGATCGTTTGAGGCCCGCGCCGCGGCGTTGTTCGAGTTGGGCCGGAAACTCGATGCGCTGCTGGCGGCTCAGCCCGCGCTCCAGCAAATGTATCTCGAACTCGACCGCCCGTCGCTGCCGGTGTTGGCCAGCATGGAGCGCGAAGGCATCACGGTGGACCGGGCGATGTTGGGCACGCTTTCGGCGCGCATGGACCAGGTGCTTGGCGGGCTCACCACCCAGATTCATGCCTTGGCCGGGCGCGAGTTCAACATCAACTCGCCGCAACAATTGGGCAAGATTTTGTTTGAAGAGCTGAACCTGCCCGCGCCTTTTAAGACCGGCAAAGGCAAGGTGATTTCGACGGCCGCCGATGTGTTGGAGGCCTTGGCGGTGGAGTATCCGATTGCCCAACTGGTGCTCGAATACCGGCAGGTGAGCAAGCTGAAGGGCACCTACGTCGACGCCTTGCCCGCGTTGCTCGACGCCGGTTCGCGGGTGCACACGACGTTTAACCCCACCGGCGCGGCTACCGGCCGTTTGTCGTCCAACAATCCCAACCTGCAGAACATTCCGGTGCGTACCGAACTGGGCCGCGAGATCCGCGCCGCTTTTGTCCCGCGCCCCGGCTGGACGCTGGTGAAAGTGGACTATTCGCAAATCGAACTGCGCTTGCTGGCCCACTTTTCGGGCGATGCCGTATTGACCGATTCTTTCGTCCACGGCGAGGACATCCACACCCGCACCGCCGCCGAGGTGTTTGGTGTGCCGCCCTTGATGGTGACGCGTGAACTGCGCCGCAACGCTAAGGCCGTTAATTTCGGCATTGTGTACGGGCAGACGGCTTTTGGCCTGGCGGCGGCTTTGGGGATCCCGCGCGGCGAGGCGGATACTTATATCAAAAACTACTTTTCGCGCTACGCCGGGGTGAAGCGCTACATTGAGCGGACGATCGTCGAGGTCCGCAAGACGGGTTATGCGGAGACGTTATTTGGGCGGCGGCGGCCCATTCCCGATATGTCGAGCAAGAATCCCAATGCGCGGGGCTTTGCCGAACGAACGGCCGTCAATACGCCATTGCAGGGAACGGCGGCCGACTTGATCAAGAAGGCGATGATCCGCATTGATCGGCAATTGCGGGACGAAGGCTGGCAGGCCCGGTTATTGCTTCAGGTCCACGACGAATTGGTGCTGGAGGCCCCGCCCGAGGAGGCGCCGCGCCTGGCCAGGCTGGTGAAGCAGATCATGGAGGGCGTACACAAGCTGAACGTCCCACTGATTGCCGATGCCAGCCTGGGGCCAAACTGGCGCGACGCCAAATAGCCTATCGGTGGCCAGTAACCAAGTAATTCAAATAGACCGAAATCAGGACGACGGCAATGGCCGAGGCACCCACACCCTTCAGCAGACGGGCCCGCTTTTCGTTGGTCTGGTTGGGTCCGGAGACTAGATAGACCATCGTCAGAATGTGCAGGGCGAGCAGGAACTTGATGCCGAACCACATGTGATAGCCCTTGGGGACGCCCATGCCGATGCGCTGGACGAAATTGTTGGCACCGGTGACGATCAGCAGGACGATGCCAATGAGGGCGGAGCGGCGCGGCAGTACGGAGATGGTGGCACCGCCGCTGAAGAGCGCGGCGAGTCCGCCGCCGGCGACCAGCATGGCCATAACAATGTGGATGCCCAGGATAAGAGAAGAAGGTAACGACATGCCCTACAGTTTTACACTGAAGCATGGCTGTTGACGCGTCTTTCGTGCATGATTTTTTCCCACTGGGCGTGTTCCAGTGCAATTGTTCGATTTTGAGCCGCGATGGCCGGGCGGTGGTGATTGATCCGGGAGACGAATTTGAGAAAATTCTGGCCCACCTCCAAAGCGCCGGGCTCACCGTCGAGCAGATCCTGCTGACGCACGCCCACATTGACCACGTCGGCGCGGTGGCCGAATTGAAGCGCCACTTTGGCGTTCCGGTAGCGCTGCACCCCGCCGACCAGCCCACCTACGACCTGCTGCCGATGCAAGCCCAATGGACTGGGGTCCGGCAACCTGAGCCCTTCACCATTGAACGCGCCCTGGTCTCGAACGAAAAGCTGGATTGCCTGGGCCAGGAGATGCAGGTGCTGTTTACACCGGGTCACTCGCCGGGCAGTGTCAGTTTTTATTTGCCGGAAGAGAAGAAAGTGATTGCGGGGGACGCGCTTTTTCGCGGCTCCATCGGGCGCACGGATCTGCCGGGCGGCGACCAGGACTTGCTGATCCGGTCAATTCAGTCGAAGTTGTTGCGGCTGCCACCCGAAACCGAGGTCTTTCCCGGCCACGGTGAGGCGACGACGATCGGCCGCGAAATTCAGTCCAACCCCTACCTGAAGCGGCGCTAGCTGGGCACATTGTCTCACTCAGCTTGGTTCTAGAACGTCCCAGGTGGCGCCTCGCGCTGTAAACTCTCGTACTCCTCGATTTGCAGGGCGCGAATGGTATCGATGGCCAGGGATGGCCAAATGTCGGGCGATGTTCTGTAAGTATATAAAAATAAGTAACTTGGTGGGAGTTTCTACTCTGCGGGGATAGGACGTGCGTACCGACGGAATAAGGAACGTACTAATGAATTATTGAACCGCCCGATCTATTTCTTCCCTAATTCTCTGCCGATATGATCCAAAGTACTGGTATGGAACTCGTGGCTGGCCTCGACACCCAAATTTTCGTGATCTTTCTTGGAGTCATCGTGGCGCTGGGCTGTACGCTCATCGCTTTTCTCGTGGACTACCTGAAAGGAAAGAACGAGCGCTTGCGCGAGCAAGTGCTCGAGATGACGGTCCGACAGGAAGAGCGTGCGCGCCATCCCCAGTTGGCTGTTGATTCGACGGCGGTGTTGTCGGCGATTGCTCAGGTGGGCAAGAATCTTGAAAATGTGGTCCGGGGAGCCCTGACTCCAGAGAACCAGAATGCCCACTTGAATCATGATGGGGCAACGCCAGAAGCGCCGGTTGCGTCGATTCCCGTCTTCCAGCCTCGTCCGTCCGCCACCCTCGCCACCCTCGCCACCCTCGCCACGGAAGTGCCCTCTTCGGCACCCGTACTTGCCCCAGGTCCGGTGATGAACCAACTGGCGGAGGAAGTTGCGCCCGTGGCGGCGCCTGAGCTAAGCGGCCCGGCTCCTATCGCTGCAACGCTGACGAGTGAACCGGATTGGCGGCAGGCGAGTTGGGCTGCCCTCCCAATCCCGGCGAGTGATCCTGAAATGCCGTTCGCCATCGAGTCGGTCGACGCCCCCACCACTAAGAAACTACCCACGGTATCCCCCGCGCTATCAACCGAACCGGTGCGCGAAACTCTCCGCAGTCTTTTCGATACCCCCCAGAGTTTGGCCAAGGCGGCTCAACTCGAGATGCAGCGCCATCTGGACGAGCCAATTCCAGACTTGGCTTCCGTTGGAAATGCCCAGCCGGTTGAAGAGTTGGCCGAAGAACCGGTCGTCCGCATCCGTGTTCTGGACCACCATGTTTCGGTTGCGGCGGAAGAACCGGTGGCAGCGCCAGAGCCCCTACCCGAAGCCGCTTCGGAACCGTCTTCCGAACTGGAACTGCCAATTGCCGAACTTGTTCCCGAAGATTTCGCCATCGCTGAGCCCTTGGCCCCAATTCCGGAGCCCGAAGCGATCCTTAGTGGCGAAGAAGTGCCCGAAGAAGTTGCCGAAATGCTCCCCGTTACCGCGCCCGTGGACTTCCTAATGGCGGTGGACCTGGGTGAAGACGTTGTCCCCGCGCCGCTGGAATCGTTTGACAGCCTGATGGCGGCGGTGAACGCCGAACCCGGTATCGCACCCGAAATTGCTGCCGAGGCGGATGAAGTTGCCACGGTGGAAGTGCCTTCTGAACCGGAAGATCCCGGCGTCCTCGTGCTGCCCAGCGGCATGAACGACCGGGCGACTCTCGATTTCCTGAAACGAGATAAGGCTCGATTTACGGGGCTCATTGTCTCGATCGGCATTAACGACTACGCGCGCCTCCAGGAAACCTCTGGCCGCCCCGCGGCGGAGGAACTCGCCAAGTCGGTCACGCAACTGGTGAAGTCGCTCATTACTACGCCGAACGGCAGTGAGTTCTTCGGCTGCCGCTCCGCCGACGACGAGTTCATGCTGGTCTTCGCCGGCGAAAGTGGCTCCGTCGCTCAGCGCCGCCTCAACGGCCTCTCCGAACGCCTCTGGGACTTCCAACTTCGTTCTTTGGGCAACTTCTCAGTCATGTTCAGCTGGGGTGCCACCGAAGCCAACGCCGAGACCTTCGAAGACGCCGTCGAAGCCGCCAGCGAACGCATGCGCGAGACCCGCCACAATCGCCGCACGATCTCGATGGAAAAGACCCGCCTCAAAAAAGTCGGGTAGCCACCTCAAGCGGTGGAATAATCCATTTTGATAACAAATTATCAAAATTACCCTAAGCCAATGCTGATCTAGCACTTACAACTTACTCCGACTATAAGTTCGCCAGTTCAGCGAAGTCCGGTTCATAAAGTAAAACTTTTTATTTTCAATGAGATAGATGGGTTTCGCTTGCAGCCGCTTGCTACCATAGGATTGCGGTCCCGGCGAAGTGCGAGAAAGTGATTAGAATCAGCGCTTCCCGGCTTTGTTTCGTCTAATTGCCAGCCAACCGCCTCAGCGACTCGTCAAACGGCGGATAGGCCACGCCCCGCTCCGTAATGATCGCTGTCACGTACCGCGCGGGGGTCACATCGAAGGCTGGATTTTCCACGCCCACGCCCTCCGGCGCTACCGGGACGCCGAAGACGTGGGTCACTTCGAGGGCCGGTCGCTGCTCGATCGGGATTTGGGAGCCGGAGGTGAGAGTAAGGTCGAGGGTTGAGATTGGGGCGGCGACATAGAACGGCACTCCGTTCTCTTTGGCCAGGACGGCGACCGAATACGTGCCAATTTTGTTGGCGACATCGCCATTGCCGGCGATCCGGTCGGCGCCCACCACGACGCAGCCAATGCGGCCATCCTTCAGAAAATGGCCCGCCATGTTGTCGGTGATGATCTTGGTGGGGATTTGGTCCTGTTGCAGTTCCCAAGCCGTTAGGCGGGCACCCTGCAGAAAAGGCCGGGTTTCGTCGGCATAGACGTCGATCTTCTTGCCGCTCGCATAGGCGTTGCGAATCACTCCCAAGGCCGTGCCGTAGCCCGCGGTGGCGAGCGCACCCGCATTGCAATGCGTCAGCACGGTCTTCCCGTCGGGCACCAGCGGGCCGCCGTGGGCACCGATTTGCTGGTTGATGGCGATGTCCTCGGCATAAACCGCTTGCGCCTCGGCCACCAGCCGCGCGCGGACTTCGCTCAGCGGCTGGCCGGCCACCGAGTCGCGAACGCGCTTCATGCGCTCAATGCCCCAGAACAGGTTCACCGCGGTGGGTCGCGTCGCCCCCAAGGCGTCGCAAATCGTCCGGAACTCGGCCTCGAAATGGTCGTCGGAAGCGGCCTGGGCACCCAGAGCCACGCCCATCGCGGCGGCCACGCCAATGGCGGGCGCGCCGCGGATGATCATGTCCTTGATGGCCGTGGCCACCTCCAGGTAGGTGCGGCAGGTGACGAACTCCACCGTACGAGGCAGGCGCGTCTGGTCAATCATTACGACGCCTTCAGGCGTCCATTCTAAGGTCTTTACCAAGGTGATTCTCTCTCTTGTTTACCGGTTGGTGCTCGCCAGGTAGCCGACGAGTTGGGTGAGGTTATAGGTGCTATGCATGATGGTGGAGGCGACGGTGGAGCCGGTGCGAAACCGGATCCAACCGAAGACGCTGCCGGCCAAGGTGAGCAAGAGCAAGTGCTGCCAGCTCCAATGCACTTGCGGGCCGTGGATCAAGGCGAAGGGAACGGCCGTGCCGACAATGCCGAAGAATGTGCCAACGGCTTGCGTGGCGAGCGGCTGCAGCAGTCCTCGGAAGGCGACTTCTTCAAAAAGGGGGGCCAGCATGGTCGCAAAGATGGCGGTGAGGATCAGCGAGGCGCGGTCGGCACTGAGCCAGGTCCGAATCTGGTTTTCCACTTCCGGGGTCCGCAGCAGGACGCCGACTACGTTGACAACGATGGCTAGGAGCGGGCCGCCAAACAGGCTGATGCCGATGCCCGTTTTGGGCAACCGCCAAGCGAGGCCATTGCGGATGCTGTCATGGTAGCTGGTGCGCAGGATCCAGTAAAGGCCCAGGAACCAGAAAACATAGCCCAGCAACAGGGGCACTAGGCTTTGAGCGGCGACTCCAGGAATCTTCCACGGGAGGAGACGGAAAAGCAGGCCCGCCAGGGTGAAGGCCGGCAGGTAGAGGCCGAGGTAGAGGGCGACCTCTCGCCAGGTCCAGAACGGCTTTTGCGCGGGGATCATGCGGGCAGCAGTGCCGCCAGAAGAGGAATCATAATCTCGTGGTGTCCGGTGAGCGCGTAGCCTTTGCCGCCCGCGTTCGCATGGGGGCGGTGGACGACATTAGCGCTGGGCCGGTAGTGCTGCAGAAAGTCGAGGTTGACGGTGGTGAACTCGCGCAAGGGATAGCCTAAGTTGCGAACGACCGAGACGGCCTTGAGAAAGACCTCGGGCAGAATCACCGCCGAACCAACGTTAACGTAAACGCCACCCTCGTGCAGGTCGCGCACCAGCGAGCACAGCAAGCGGAAGTCGCGGAGGGTAGCTTCCCCAATCGCCGCGCCGCTCGCCTCGGGAAACGTATGTGGCGTATCGGTGCCGACGGCCACGTGGACCGTGAATGGGACGCGGCGTTGGTAGGCCTGCCACTGCAACGAGAATTCGCGCAAGTGAGCCGGGGCCGTTTCGTGCAGGTGGCGGCCGAGGCTTTCTCCCATACCCAAGCCGGCCTCGACGCCGGTGCTGATTGCCAGGTTCATCTGCTGGCCCGTTTCGGCGGCAGAGCCAAAGCGGCCGTCCGGCAGCACGGATTCGACATCTTCGCTCGTGGCTCCGGCAATGGCGATCTCAAAGTCGTGGATGGTGGTGGAGCCGTTCGTGCAGAAGACGGTGGCATAGCCACGGTCCATCAGACTGGTGAAAATGGGGGCCAAGCCACACTTGATGACGTGTCCGCCCATGCCCCAGATGATGGCGCGCTTGCGGGCGCGCGCAGCGGCGATGGCGGCGACCACGGCGCGCAAGGAATCGGCGGCGAGAACCTTAGGTAAGGAATCCAGCAAACCGGGCAAGGCAGGCGGAGGCGTCGCAAAATGTTCGATGCGAACCTTGCCGCTGCGATCGCGGAGGGAAACGGTTTTGAGCCCGGTGAAGCTAAGGGGCGAGTGGGAGTATCGGCTCACTAGCTTCTATGATCGCAGTAGATCGCGCAGCGCGGGGCCGAGCTCCGTGTAGCGAAAATCAAAGCCGGTCTTTTCGGCGGCAACCGGCATCACTCGCTGACTAGCTTCCAGCACGGCGGTGGCCATTTCGCCGAACAGCAAACGCAGAAGGAACATCGGCGCGGGGAAGATGGCGGGCCGGCGCAACTCGCTGGCTAAGGCGTGCGTGAAGTCCGTATTGCGGACGGGAACGGGTGCTACGGCATTGACGGCGCCGGACAGTTTTTCATTGGTGAGCGCGTTCACGATCAACGACACCAGATCGTGCAGGTGGATCCAGGACATCCACTGTTCGCCGGACCCCAGCCGGCCGCCAGCACCCGCGCGAAAGGCCGGCAGCATTCGGGCCAGTGCGCCACCCTCGCGGCCCAGCACGATGCCGGTACGCAGGCGGACCACGCGCATGTTCAGAGCCAAGCCCAAGTTGGCGGCCGCCTCCCACTCCTCGCAAACTTCAGCGAGAAAGCCCTTACCCGG
>JAYVUQ010000432.1:0-1511 GCA_043787785.1 Bryobacteraceae bacterium | reverse complement strand
CGGACGACTACCGGACGAGCCTGATTGGGCTCACCGGGCTCCTGCAAAAGTTCTCGGGCCCGAAGCCCAGCATTGTCGCCAGCTACGTTTTCCTGGACGACCTGAAGGAGTTCACCGCGATGAATCGTCTCTACGCCGAGATCATCCCCGAACCCCTGCCGACGCGAACCACCGTTCAGCCCGCCCCTACCGGCAGTTCGGCGAAGTTCCGCATTTCCGTGGTGGCGGAGCAGTGAGTTGGAATATTTGGACAAGAAGTACACGAGAACTATAAGCATGCGCCGGATCGAAAGCTGACGCCGATAGAGAGGTAAGAGCGTCTTCGACCCCGAACGCTGGGGGTAACCGGACACATCAAAAGCTTGGACGGATTTCTACCCGTCGATCTGAAAACCCGCGGGCGCCATCAGCGTCCAAAACTTTCCAACTTTTTCGAGCCGGCCCGTCACACTCACCGTCAGTCGCGCTTTATGTGCGTCGCATGCGAGTTGGTAGTCGTCCAACGCCAGAGCCACGCGGACCCTGAGCCGGCGACCTTCTTCAGACCATAGGACCGTGGCCATATCCTCAGCTGACGACTCTTCCGAACGCAACTCCACCACCTGTCCCCGAATCGTTTGCGACTTCGATTCCTTCAAATCCCTCAGTTGCCGGGCCGCCGCCCCCAGGAAACCGGCAGACCGCTGTTCCAGCCTCACCGACCGCACACCCCGCAAGTCCTCGGCCACAGGCCACTCGGGTGACCAAGCCACGGCATACTCGAGTTCCGCATCTTCGGCATGCTTCAGCGTCGCCTCGAGCACCTCGCACAGATTGGCGTTCAGCCCTTGCTCATAACGGCTGGTAATCGCCTCCACTTCGCCGCTCAGCACCGCGTCTTCCAGATCCCGCAACCCGCGGACGATCCTATCCATCACTCGGCGTTCAAATGGTACCGGCGTATCATCCGGATGGGCGAAGGGAGCGAGGCCGGTAGGCGACTCAATCGTGAAGCCGAAGCTGCCAGGGAACGTATGGCCGAAGCGGCATTTCTCCGCATATTGGCGGCCGATGGCCGTTGCTTTGGGAAAATAAGCCTGGGGCGATTGTTCCACGCACGCGGCGTAGGCGAGAAAATCACGCAATTGGAAAATCAATTTGGCGGCAACGTCGAGAGGCAGCCCACCCGACGAGGCTTGCACGCTCATCAAACGCACAGTAAGGATATCCCGGTCAACCGAATGGACCGAACGGGCCAACTGATCGAGCGCAATGCCTTGTTCTTCGGCCAGCACCTCCAGCACGTTGTCAATCAAGCTTGCGGAATCGGAGTACTCGTCGTGGGAGGCAAACACCAGCTTGCGCACCCGGTCCTCGCCGAGGGGCTTTTCAAACACCAAAAGGCGTTCATTGGGATGTCCGGCCCGGTGCCAGCCTTGGCGATTGAGATAGCGCGCCAAGTCCGCAACCCTCACGAGGGACTGCGGCCGGGCGGCGGACGGTAACGTGTCGTAAATCATCGCAGCGAACCT
>JAYVUQ010000431.1:0-1826 GCA_043787785.1 Bryobacteraceae bacterium | reverse complement strand
GGCTTGCCCGAGCGGAGTCTCCTGGGGCCGCGACATCGTCGGCGAGCGGCCCGCGGGCGCCTTCGGCGGCTTGGTGTCGCTGCACTTCTAGCTTGACGGCGTAGAAGGCGGCTTGCAAGAGCTGAATGGGGCCGTGGTTGGCGTCGATGACGAACTTCCCATCCAACCACTCAGAAGTTTCGTGAGCGCCGATGAGGAGTTCGAGGGCGAACTGTTCGAGGACGTGATCGTAGGCGGATTGAAGTTCATCATCAGAAAGTGAGCCGAGGAGGGGACCGGTACCAGACCGGGACAGACTGGTATGACCCCACTGTACCCGCAAAAGAGTAGGCGGTCTACCCGCAACAAAGATGAGAAGAATAGTCGGCAAAACACACCTATATGTAGATGCCGAGAAATCAACGCTATGTTTTACCTGGATACGCCTATGAACCCCAAGACGTGTCCGGAACCCCAAGACGTGTCCGGCACCGACAAGGGGAGAGGAGCGGACGGCGGCACTCAGCGCCCGACAGGGCATGCGGGGGCAGGGAGGCCGGGAGGCCGTTGGCGGGCGACACAACTGGCTACGGGGATACTAGTGCGCTAACGGGTTCGGGAGAGCTAGCAACCAAACTGAGCCTCAGTCTGGCAGACCGCCCGACGTAGCCCCCGCCGTCCGATCCGCCACCGGCGCCGACCACGCCCTCGGCCGATTGTGCGGCATCGCCGCCAGGCACCCCGCATTTCGCTGCCGCTCTTCCCGCGGACCCTCCAAATACCTTTCCCACTCCTCGACAATCGTCTCCGGGTTGCCGAAAAACCACTGCCACCGGTCCAGACACAGCACCCCGCCCTCGTCGGTTCCGGTGCAGTGCGCCGCCGCGCTCGACCATCTCCACTTCTTCGCCCGCTTCACCAACCCCGCCGCCACCGCGTTGTTCTCCACATACCGCCCAAACGACTTCGCCCCCGCCGCATCCAGATGCTCCGCATCAAACCGCGGCGACCAGTTCACCGGACCCGCCCGCAAGTATCGCGTCAAATCCTTCCGCCGCTTGGCACCCAACAACGGCGCTCGCAACAACCAAGGCTTCTTCCGGTACTTCCGGTTCAAGTACCGCGAGTAATTGCCTTGCATATCCCGCATCAGATTCGAAATCGACTCACCATCGGACGCCTCAAACACCCAATGACTATGGTTATGCAATTGGATATAAAAGTGAATATTCACCTGATGCATCCCCGCATAGCGGATCATCAACCGCCGAGCCTCCTCGAAATCCTCCCGATCCCGATGCACCCACTGCCCCGCGTTCCCCCGCTGTGTCACCGCATACAACTGCTGCGGCCGAAAGTCGCGCGGCGGCCTCATCGCGGCTTCCTCAAAAACGAAAATATCTTCTTCACCTAGATAAGTCAGTTCTGGAGCCGAAAGTTCTCCAATATTTTTCGATCTCAACGCTTACATCGACCGCTGGCGGAATCTCTTCGGCAAGCCCGAAACCATGCCCGAAGACTGGAATCGTCCCCGACTCTGGTTCACCACCGCACGCCCGGCAGTTGAAACAGTAACGTCGATTTGTGAATTGTTTTCTCTCTTGGTTTCAAACACTTACCAGAACTCACCACCTCAGAAATTAGCATCGTGGGCGTAAAGTGGAATTGGGGGAATCACATGCCAGATTCGACACTTCTCATCACCTTCACTGCCGTTCAGCAGCTGGTGCTCCTAGCCCTCGTCGCGGGCCAATCCATCACCGCCGCCGCCAAAACGGCCGGCATTCACCGGACCACCGTCCACCTCTGGACCCGTCAACACCCGGACTTCGCCCGCGCCATCCTCG
>JAYVUQ010000430.1:0-6327 GCA_043787785.1 Bryobacteraceae bacterium | reverse complement strand
ATAATCGCGGACATAGCGCGAGTCCACATACTTGCGCGCCTCCTTGGCCCCCTCGCTTTGCGGCGCCGTGCGGATTGCCGCCAGGTAAGCCGGCTTGGCCAGCGAGTGCTGCTGCTTCATGTCATAGGCTTGACCCAACCTCAGCCAAGCCATCACGCTCGTGTTCAGGTCGAGCTCATTGGCCTTGGCGGTCGCGATCTTGAGGCTCTCGATCGCCATGTCGAAGTCGTCGTACCAGAAGCGGAAATTGCCTTTGATGTAAGCGAGCTTCTCCCAGGAGATGCGCTCATAACCTGAGGCGCCGGCGCGCTTTAGTTTCTCGATGTCGTCCAAAATGGCGGCGGCCTTGTCCTTGTCGCCGAAGTCGGCGTACATCTGCGATTGCTCCAGCCGAAACAAATAATTGCGAGGATACTTGGCCGTCATTTCGGCCAGCAGGGGCAAGGCCTCCTGCGGCCGGCGCTCCCGCCGGTAGATGACGCCCAGCAGGATCTTCGCGTCCATCTTGTTGTTCGTACCCTGATTGGCCACTTGCAGCAGCGTGCGGATGCCGCCTTCCTTATCGCCACGAATGCCACTCAGAAATCCAAGGAAGCGGACGTAGCCGGGGAGGCTGCCGACAATATAGTCGTGCGCGCCTTGCACCATCCGCGCATCAATGAAGTTCGGGTCAATCTCCACCACCTGATTGCAAAGCTTGCGTGCGCTGGTGGCGTCGCGCAGGGCGCTCATGTAGGCTTTGCGGACTAGAAAGCCGCAGTTGCCCCGCAGACCGTAGGCCACGCCCAGGGCATACAGCGCGCGAGTGTCATTGGGCTTCTGGTCGATGCGAGCTTGCGCGAACTTCATGGCCTTGGCGATGGCGTCGTCGAACCGGGCCAGGTCCTCGGGCCGGGGCTCCATCCTCGCTCGCCGCAGGAACGGATTGGCGCCAGTGACGAGTTCGCTCTCCAGTGCCCCGGCCCGGTAGAGCTCCCGATAGAGCAGAGCTTGCGCCAGGTGGTTGTAGGGCTCCGGGTCAGCCGGACGGGCGGCGGCCTCTTTTTCGAACTCCGCTATGGCGGCATCGTATTCGAGACTATAGAAATGCTCGAAGCCTTTGGCCGATGGCGCATCCTGCGCGGCGAGCGATCTCGCGAGCCAAATCGTGCATAGCCAAAAACGCAGGGTCACACTCCATTGTAGGGTTCCCCCGCAGCCCTGCCAACCCGTTATAGAATGGCGGTTGGACCAAGATGTTCACCGCTAAAGCCACACTTGAAAGGATGTCCCTTTGACTCCGACGGACATTCACCAACCCGATTACTTCCACAAAGTCGTTGACTGCCAGTGGGGGTGCCCCGCCCATACCAATGTGCCCGAATACATCCGGCTCATTGCGCAAGGCCGGTATACCGACTCCTACCTTCTGAACCGCGAGTCGAACGTCTTCCCCGGGGTCCTTGGCCGCACGTGCGATCGCCCCTGCGAACCGGCCTGCCGCCGCAGCCGGTTGCCGGAGCCCGGCGAGACCGTCGAAGAGGCCAAACCCGTCGCTATTTGCCGGTTGAAGCGCGTTGCCGCCGACCTGCGCGACGACATTACTGACCGTTTGCCCAAGGCGCCTGCCGTCAAAAACGGCAAACGCATCGCCTGCATCGGTGCCGGACCTTCGTCGCTCACCGTCGCTAACGACCTCATGCCCCTGGGCTACTCGGTGACCATGTTCGAGAAGCAGAGCAAGCCCGGCGGCCTCATGCGGACCAATATTCCGTCCTTCCGCCTACCCGAAAAGGTGCTCGACGACGAGGTCCGCTACATCCTCGACATGGGTGTCGATATTCGTTATAGCTCGCCCATTTCGAGCCTCAAGAGCCTCTTGGACGACGGCTACGACGCCGTCTATGTCGGCACCGGCGCGCCGCGCGGCAAGAATCTTGAATTGCCCGGCCGCGACCAGAGTGACCGCATTCACATCGGCATCGATTGGCTGGAGTCCGTCGCCTTCGAGCACGTCAAGACGATTGGCGAGCGCGTGCTCATCATCGGTGTGGGCAATACCGCCATGGACTGTTGCCGGTCCTCCTGCCGTATGGGTGGCAAGACCATCAAAGTGATGGCGCGCCGTCCGCGCGCCTTCTTCAAAGCCTCGCCGTGGGAACTGGAAGATGCCGAGGAAGAAGGCGTCGAGATCGTCATCAACCACGCGCCCAAGCGTTTCGTCATCGAGAACGGCAAGCTCACCGGCATGGAGTTCGAGCGCCTCGAATGGGACGCCGAAGCCAAAAAGTCGAAGACCCTGGACACGGTGATCATCCCCTGCGACGACGTCATTCTGGCCATCGGGCAGGACAACGCCTTCCCCTGGATCGAACGCGATCTGGGCCTCGAGTTCGACAAATGGGGCATGCCCGTGGTCGACGAAAAGACCTTCGCCTCCTCCCGTCCCGAAGTCTTCTTCGGCGGCGACGCGGCCTGGGGCCCGAAGAACATCATCTGGGCTGTCGAGCATGGCCATCAAGCGGCCATTTCGATCCATCAGCATTGTCAGGGTCTGCCGCTCGATCAGCGTCCGGCCCCGCATGTGAATCTCATTTCGCAAAAGATGGGCCTCTCCGAGTGGAGCTACGCCAACGACTACAACCCCGCTCATCGCCAGAAGATGGAGCACGTCGACCTCGTCAAGCGTTTCCGCGAGCTCAACATTGAAGTGGAAATGGGCTTCTCGCCCGAGCAGACGGCGCGTGAAGTACAGCGCTGTTTGAACTGTGACATCCAAACCGTCTTCACCGCCAAACGTTGTATTGAATGCGACGCCTGTATCGACATTTGCCCGGTGCAGTGCCTCACCATCACCCGCAATGGGGACGAGGAAGATCTGCGCGGCCGCTTATCGGCGCCCGCCATCAACATCACCCAGGCTCTTTACGTCTCGAGTGACTTGCCGCAAACTAGGCGCATCATGGCTAAGGATGAAGACGTTTGCGTCCATTGCGGCCTGTGCGCCGAACGCTGTCCTACTGCCGCTTGGGACATGCAAAAATTCGAAATTATGATCGCCAAAGCAGGAGATTTGTGTCAGACTCTGCAGCCCGCCTGAACGACTTTGCCATTAAGTTAGCCAATCCCAACGGTTCGGGTTCCGCCAGCGCCAATGGCCTTTTAATGCAAGCTATGTTCCGTATGGGCGTGCCTGTTTCCGGGAAGAATTTGTTTCCTTCGAATATTCAAGGCTTGCCCACTTGGTATGAGATTCGCGTCAGTGGCGAAGGCTACATGGCCCGTAGCTTGGATTACGACCTCATGGTCGCCATGAATGCCCAGACTTATGACCGCGATGTGAAAGAAGTGCGTGCCGGCGGCTTTGTGCTTTATGACTCGTCCTGGCCGCTCGACCCTCGTTTGATGCGCACCGACGTCGGCTTTCTCGGCGTCCCGCTCGCCCGGATGTGCAACGAGCAATTCGCCGAGCCGCGCGAACGCGTCCTGATGAAGAATATTGCCTATGCCGGCTCCATGGCCGCGCTGCTTAACCTCGACATGAAAGTCGTCGAGCAGTTACTCACCGAGAAATACGGCGGCAAAAAGGGGCTTAAGGAAAGTAACCAGAAGGCGCTGGCCATTGGTTACGATTACGCCGCCAAGCACTTCAATTGTCCTTTGCCTTTTCACTTAGGCCCAATGCAGGAGAACGGCGACAAGATTCTCATCGACGGCAACACGGCCACCGCCTTAGGCTGCCTCTATGCCGGGGCCACCGTCGCGGCCTGGTACCCCATTACTCCCGCCACTTCGGTGATGGACGCCTTCACCCGGCTGTGCGCCAAGTACCGTAAGGATCCAGATACCGGCAAGAATAACTACGCTATCGTGCAGGCGGAGGACGAGTTAGCCGCCATCGGCATGGTGATCGGCGCGGCCTGGAATGGCGCGCGGGCGTTCACCTCGACGTCGGGCCCCGGTGTCTCGCTGATGAACGAGTTACTCGGCCTGGCTTACTACGCCGAGATTCCCGCGGTGCTGATCGACGTGCAGCGTGTAGGCCCATCCACCGGCATGCCGACGCGGACCCAGCAGGGTGACCTGCTCTCCTGCGCATATGCCTCGCATGGAGATACCAAGCACATCCTGCTCTTTCCGTCGAACCCGGCCGAGTGTTTCGAGTTTGCGGTCAAAAGCTTCGACCTCGCCGAACAGTTCCAAACACCCGTGATCATGCTCTCCGACCTCGATATCGGCATGAACGACTGGGTGGTGCCGAAGCTCACTTGGGACGACCAATGGCGGCCCAATCGCGGCAAGGTGCTCACCTCTGAAGAGTTACAGGAAATGGGGAAGTATTTCCGTTATTCGCCGCGTGACGAAGACGGTGTGGCCGCGCGCAGCTTGCCTGGCGTGGACGCCAAAGGCTCTTTCTTCACGCGCGGTTCAGGACACAATCGTTACGGCGTTTACACTGAAGTTCCCGACGAATATCAGGACGTCATTGACCGGTTACTCGAAAAACATCAAGCTTCGGCCAAGTACATTCCCGCGCCCGTGGTACTTACCCGGCCTGGCGCCAAGATCGGCGTTATATCCTTAGGCGGCTGCGACGCGGCCGTTCGCGAAGGCGTCGATCAACTAGCCGCCCAGGGCATTGCCGCCGACTACATGCGGATTCGGGGCTTCCCCTTCGATCAGCCCATCACCGACTTCTTAATGGGCCACGACTATACCGTGGTCATCGAACAGAATCGCGACGCCCAGTTACGCTCGCTGTTGACGCTCGAAACCACCGTGCCCAAAGAAAAGATGCGTTCGGCGCTCTTTTACGGCGGCTTCCCCCTTTCTGCCCGTCAGGTTGTTGAATCCATCAAAAAGTTCGAGGAGAAGTAAGTGCCATCGATTACCAAACCGATCGCCGCGCATCCCAGCCTGGCCAAGAATCAACTCGGTCTCACGATTCGCGAGTACGAAGGCAGTATGTCCACGCTGTGTGCTGGCTGCGGGCATGACTCCATCACCGCCGCCATCATCCGCGCCGTCTGGGAACTCTCCATCGAGCCCCACATGATCGCCAAGATGAGTGGCATCGGCTGTTCCTCCAAAACGCCCACTTACTTCGTCAGCGGTGCCCATGGCTTCAATTCGGCGCACGGCCGCATGCCCGCCATTGCCACCGGTGCCAACGCCGCCAACCGCGCCCTCACTTACATCGGCGTCTCCGGCGATGGCGACTCGCTCTCCATCGGTCTGGGCCAACTCTCCCACGCCATTCGCCGTAACTTAAAGATGGCTTACATTCTCGAAAACAACGGCGTTTACGGCCTAACCAAGGGCCAGTTTTCGGCCAGTTCTGACATTGGCTCCAAGAGTAAGAAGGGCGAACCCAACCGCGTCTCGCCCATTGACCCGGCCCTGCTCGCTTTAAGCATCGGCGCCACCTTTGTCGCCCGCAGTTTCTCCGGCGACAAAGAGCAGTTAGTACCCATCA
Source organism: Bryobacteraceae bacterium (assembly GCA_043787785.1). Lineage (GTDB taxonomy): Bacteria > Acidobacteriota > Terriglobia > Bryobacterales > Bryobacteraceae > JALHNI01. The sequence continues at coordinate 872 of JAYVUQ010000430.1, read as the reverse complement.
TCAAAGCTGCGATCGCCCACCGCGGCTTTGCCCTGGTCGATGTGATTTCGCCCTGCGTCACCTTCAACGACCACGTCGGCTCCACCAAGAGTTACAGCCACGTCTTCGAACATCAACTGCGCGCCATCGAAACTGACTTTGTCCCGCCCGCTCCGGAAATCCTGGCCGAGATTACTCCCAAGGGCGTCACCAACGTCGCCATGCACGATGGCAGCGTCGTGCGCTTTACCTCCTTGCCTTCCGGTTACGACCCTACTGACCGGCGGAAGGTCTATGACTATCTGCAGGAACAACAGGGCCAGGGCAATGTTGTCACCGGATTACTCTATGTCGACGAGTCCGCCCCCAACGTCCATGAACTAGCCAACACCACCGAAGTCCCGCTCAGCCAGATCCCCTTCGAGGCACTTTGCCCCGGTGCGGCGACCTTAGCGAAACTCCAGGAGGAGTTCCGCTAACCCCATTCTGCTGGCGGCAATCCAGCTTGCGATACTCCGGCTTGCGATACTAGAGTCATGCATTGCATCAACCGTGTCCTGTTGGCTAGCTGTCTCTTCAGCGGCGTCCTCAGCGCTCAAGGCAATCTCGAGGTCATCGCCGCTTACTACGGGGTTGATCGTAACTTCGTCGATGTCACTTCTTCGACTAGATCGCGAGCCCAATCCACCGGCTTGGCATTCGTTGTCGGCGCGGATAGCCTAGGCGGAGACCCCTTTCCCGGCCAGATCAAGACCCTTCGCCTCTACTACAAGCTCGGCGGAGTTTTTCAACAAGGCGAATGGAAGGATGGCGAAAACGTCACCATCGGTCGCTTCACCACCGGCCGTCGCGATCGCGATACCGGAATGCGCGGCGGCGGTATTGACCGCGCC
>JAYVUQ010000429.1:0-2031 GCA_043787785.1 Bryobacteraceae bacterium | reverse complement strand
CGTTAATCACGCTCGGAGAAAAAATGTGAATGTGCTGGGTGGCCACGTTGTTGTTGCGGCCAATGACACGATAAGTAAACTGCGGCGCATCCGGCGGCGTCAGCAGGAACTCCGGCGTATTGGAGGCATAGCGGAACATCACCTTGTCTTTCGAGGAGATGTTGTGATCGAACTTCATGAAATATTGGTTATCCGTGATCCGGGTGGAGCCGACGCCGCGGTAGTTAAAACCCACGAGCGGATTGGCAAGCACCGTTTGTGGCTGTTCCCAGTAATTGCTGAGGGTCTTAGCGGTCGCTGAGATCCGATTCGCCGGAATCACGTTATTCGGAAACGGCGTACCCGTTAGCGGATCAACGATCGTGATGGGCGCGGCCACGCCGGCCGCATTGCGAATATCGAGCAGTTCGCCAAAGTCACCAGCGCGCATGCGCGTCGAAGGCACCAGCGCGGTGCCGGAAATTCCGGGGTTGCTAGTGCGGCGACCTTCGTAGTTGAACATGAAGAAGGTCTTGTTACGGCCATCGTAGAGCTTGGGTATGTACACCGGACCGCTGATGACACCACCAAACTGGTTCTGGCGCAAAAACGGCTTCGGCAAACGCGCGGCACCCGCCGGCGTGAAGTAGTTCTGGAAGTAAGCTTCGGCGTCCAGCTTCTCGTTGCGCAGGAAGTCATACGCCGCGCCGTGCAAATTGTTCGTACCGGACCGCATCACCATCACGAGTTGCGCGCCCGAGTTAAAGCCATACTCGGCCGAATAGGATCCGGTGAGCACCTTCACTTCTTCCATCGCTTCGGGCGAGGGTGAGAACGGCACCGTATTGACGCGCGCCTCGGTGGCCACCACGCCGTCCAGCGTCGCGTGCTGATTCGTTTCCCGTTGGCCGTTCGCCACAATGGCGATCGTCTGGCCGGGGATCGGAATGCCACCACCGCCGCCGCTCATCCCGTCCAAACCGCCGCGCGATCCAAACATGACGCCCGGCTGCAGCACGGCCAAGTTGCCGACGTTGCGGCCGTTCACCGGCAGTTCCACGAGACGCCGCTGCTCCACTACATTGCCGAGCGACGCTTCGTCGGTCTTCAGTTGCGCGATCTCCGCCGTTACCTGAACCCGTTCGCTCACTTGCCCGATTTCCATCTTGAAGTCCACGCGCACTTTTTCGTTGATCTGCACCAGCACACCCGTGCGCGCGGCCGTCTTGAAGCCGTTCATCTCCGCGCTCACCGTATATTCGCCGATATCGATCAGCGGGAACGTAAAGTCTCCCGAAGAAGTGGAGAGCGTTTCCGCCTTCACGTTGGTGCGGGTATTGGTCAAGATCACTTTAGCCCCCCCGATGACGGATCCGGAGCTATCTTGCACCGTACCCAAGATTGTGGTGGACGTGGTCTGGGACCACAGGCTGGTTAGCGCAGCGAGAAAGACAATTAGTAAGCGTTGGCTCATAGTGAAGCAATTCCTTTCCATTCCGGAGACCGGACGGATTGCCCTAAGTGTAACATCCGTTTTAGGCGTACCATATGGAAAATATGCGTTTCAGCTCTTTACTTACGCTCACGATGCTGCTAAGCGCGGCCGACGACACGTTGATCCGGATTGACCGCTACCAGGCGGCCACCATGCGCGACGGCGTGAAACTTTACGCCGACGTCTACCGGCCCGCGGCACCCGGCCGCTATCCCACCATCGTCATCCGCACGCCGTATGGCACCCAGCGCGATGGCTCCGGCATCCATGGCCACCTGCGCGACCTCTCGAAAACCGGCTACGCGGTCGTCAACCAGGACGTGCGCGGCCGCTACGAAAGCGAGGGCCAATGGGATCCCTTCCGCCACGAAGCGCAGGATGGCTACGACACGATCGAGTGGGCCGCCAAGCAGGCCTGGAGCACGGGCAAGGTCTGCACCCAGGGCGGCTCGTACCTGGGCCACGTGCAGTGGGCCGCCGCCTCACAAGCGCCGCCCAGCCTGGTGTGCGCATTCCCGGCCGTCGCCTCCACCAACATCTACGCCAACTGGCTGACG
>JAYVUQ010000428.1:0-3792 GCA_043787785.1 Bryobacteraceae bacterium | reverse complement strand
CCTCTGGACGATTATTGAGGATAGCAAGGGAACGCTCTACGCGGCCGGCGGCGGGCCGGGCACCGAGACGGCCAAGTTAGTTGCGGTGGATGCGGCGGGCAAAGGCCGCGTAGTAACTGACTTTGAGGGCGCGTCGGTTTACGCTCTAGCTATCAATGCTCAGGATGAGTTATTCGCCGCGACTTCGCCTAACGGCAAGGTCTACAAAATCACCAACGGTAAGCCGGTCGTTTTCTATGATCCCAAGCAGACTTACGTGTGGGGCATGGCGTTTGACAAACAGGGTAACTTATTCCTCGCTACCGGTGACCAGGGCGAAATCCATCGCGTGGAGCCCGGTGGCAGCGGCAAGCTATTTTTCAAAAGCGATGAGTCGCACGCCCGGTCGATTGCGATTGATAAGAAAGGTAACGTGATTGTGGGTACGGAACCCGCGGGCCTGGTGCTGCGGGTTTCCTCGAACGGCACTGGCTTTGTGATCTATCAGAGCCAGAAGCGCGAGATTACGGCGCTGGCCGTGGGCCCGAATGACGAAATCTACGCAGCTGGCGTGGGTGTCAAGCAGACCACGGGTGGGGGCACTACGGGAATGACGCCGGTGGCACCGACGCAAGCGTCAAATACCCCGACCACATCCACCGGGCCTGTGGGGGCGCAAGGGCAACGCATCGCCGTAGCCGCGCCACCGACTACGGGTATTTCGGCCACGACAATTTCGGGCGGCAGCGAGGTTTACCGAATTGACCCGGATGGCACACCGCTCCGGGTCTTCTCCAATGGCACCGACGTAATTTATTCCGTGGCCGTGGACACCAAGGGGATCCCCTGGATTGGCACGGGAAACAAGGGCGGTGTGTACCGGCTGGATACGGCTTATCTGTTCACCACGCTGCCGGTGTTATCGCCGACGCAGGCCACCGCCATGGTAGTGCGCCGCAACGGCGGCTTGGCCATCGCCACGGGTAATGTCGGCAAGATCATCGTGGTCGGCCCGGCGCTTGAACGCACCGGAACCATTGAAAGCGAAGTGCTGGATGTGGCGGCGTTCTCCAACTGGGGGCGCTTGGCGCATGAGGCCAAATTGAACGGCGGCGCGCTCGCTTTCGCCACACGTTCCGGCAATCTGGAGCGCCCCCAGAAAAACTGGAGCGAATGGGCGCCGTTAAAGGAGGGCCGCGTGGCTTCGCCGCAAGCGCGCTTCTTGCAGTGGCGCGCCACCCTTACTGGCCCCGGCCAGCAGTCGCCTGAATTGCGCCAAGTGGATGTCGCTTACATGGCGAAAAACTTGCCTCCCCGGATTGAAGAAGTAGAAGGCACGCCGATGAACTATCGCTCCTCGGCCAGCTCTGTGTCGATGCCCACTGCGCCGGCTCCCAATAGCCCGTCGACGATGAACCTGCCGGCCTTGGGCCGTTCCCGGCCACGTTCGCCCTACTCGCCAGCGATGTTGCCTCCTTCGATGCCAAGTTCGCCGCTGATGGTTACTTACCAGAAGGGCAGCGTCGGCGCGCGTTGGCTCGCGATTGATGACAACGGGGATAAGTTGATTTTCAAAGTGGAGATTAAGGGTGTCGCCGAAGTGACCTGGAAGTTACTTCGCGATAAGGTAAGCGAGCAATCGATCGCCTGGGACAGCACAGCTTTTCCGGATGGGCAGTATCAAGTACGAGTGACCGTGTCCGATTCGCCCGACAATCCTCCTGGCCAAGGCCTTACCGCAATGATGGAGAGCGACCCGTTCACGATCGACAACTCGCCGCCCACGATCACCAACCTCACCTCGCAGCCCGCCAGCCCGAACTTGAACCTGCGCTTCCATGTGAAGGACGAACTTACGGTGCTCGCCAAGGTGGAGTATTCGGTGAATGGCGGCGACTGGATGATCGCTGAGCCCACCACGAAGCTTACCGATTCAAAGGAGCACGACTATAACCTGCTGATACCTCGCACCGGTGTAGGCGAGTTGTTAGTGGCCGTACGCGCGATGGACTCGAATGACAACGTATCGACCGAAAAAACCGTACTGAAGGCTAACTAGGCTTAGAAGCTGACGGGTTACAGCACGCCAAACCGATACACCGTCGTCGACTTCCGCACTTCCCTCGCCCGGATCATCGTCGTTGGAAACTGGGGCTGATTCGGCGAATCTGGAAAATGCTGCGTCTCGAGGCACAACGCAGCACGGCGCTGAATCATCCGTCCGCCCTTGCCCTTCAGCGTCCCATCGAGGAAATTGCCGGTGTAGAACTGCACGCCGGGTTCAGTTGTCAGCACTTCCATCACGCGGCCCGAGGTCGGTTCGCTCACCTTCGCCACCAGATTCAATTGCCCATCGTGCTTAGTAAAGACGAAGTTATGGTCATAACCGCCACCGCGCTTAATCTGCTCATCCACCGCGTCGATCCGTGCGCCAACCGCGTACGCCGTTGTGAAGTCAAACGGCGTCCCTTTCACTGGCCTTAGTTCGCCCGTAGGAATCAGCCCCGCGTCCACCGGCGTGAAACGATCAGCATAGATCTCGATCTGGTGCGTCAAGTTATTCTCTAACCCACCCAGGTTGAAGTAACTATGATTGGTTAAGTTCGCGACCGTGTCGGCATCCGAAGTAGCCGAATAATCGATCCGCAATTCATTGGCCGGCGTCAGCGTGTATAATACCGTCGCCGTTAGCTCACCGGGATAGCCTTCTTCGCCATCCTTACTCAGATAAGTCAACTCTAAAGCGTTCTCCCCCACTTCCTTCGCCTGCCAAACTTGTCGGCTAAAGCCCTTCAACCCGCCGTGCAACGCATTGGGGCCATTATTAATGGCCAGCTTATAATCCTTGCCATTCAGGCTGAACTTACCCTTGGCGATACGATTGCCGTAGCGGCCAATCAGGGCTCCGAAGTAAGGATGCTCGCCCAAGTAACCCGCTAGGTTATCGAAGCCGAGCACCACATCGCTCAACTTACCGGCTTTGTCTTTTACGTTGAGCGACTGCACTGTGCCGCCGTAAGTACTGATCGCGACGCTCGCTCCCGCCGGGTTCGTCATCGTATAAAGGTCGACGGCCGTGCCGTCCAGGGTTTGTCCAAAAGATGTTTTCACAATACTCTTCTTAGTGGGGATAACCGCCTCCGGCTTAGGCGCGGAGGCGCAGGAAGTGAGCAATAGGGCGGCAAAGAACCAGGCAGCTTTCATCGCGCCTATGATGACACGAAACGGGAGGGGCAACGTCGGCCAAAATGCTCACACCGCCCGCAGCGCTCGCCTTCGTGCAACGGAAAGCTCTCCTCCACAAACGCCTGCTTCCAACGCTCCATCAAAGGTGCGCCATCCATCACCTCAATCTCCATCGCTTCATCGAACCGCGCAAAGTACAAGAACGCCCGCGCCTTTCGCCGCAGATGATGCGACAGCACTGACGCATACAGGCGCACCTGCCAAGCCGCTTCCGCCGACATGGATTCGTCCGTCTTGTAGTCCACCACCACTAGTTCGCCGTTCTCGACAAACCACAGGTCCACGGCGCCGCGCACGATTACGCCAGCCACTTCCACTGCAAAGTCCCACTCGCGCTCCACCTGCGAAGCCCTGGCCACCCGTTGCCCCAGTTCACTGCGCCCGAAATGGTCGGTCAACTCCCTGGCCTCAGCATCAACTTCGAGCGCCTCGCCCGCCAGCAACCGATGCACCCGCTTGCCCAACTCGCGCGCCCCGGTGCCCGCGGCGATCGGCGCGTCTGCAAATCGATCCAGCCAATACTTTTGCGGGCACTGGGCAAAGCGCGTCAGCCCGGTCACCGTCACG
>JAYVUQ010000427.1:0-5275 GCA_043787785.1 Bryobacteraceae bacterium | reverse complement strand
CAGTTTTCGGGTGTCACTAGGCTGCCCAACTCCCGCCGAGAGCAAAAGTGAAGTGACGAAACAAAGCCGGGAGTGATTGATTCTATTACGAAATCCGGGAAGACAACACGGGAATTGCAAGGCACCGAAAATGGGGGCTGGAACGCGATTGAGTATCCAAAGCATACCAGACCCGACCCAGTGTCTTTGGATAAGTGCCTGACCCTAAACGGCAAAATGCTGGTGAACGGCTTGAGCGACGATGGCAGAATGAGGTGCTAGCGGACGGGAGCTACCTGCACAGGGAGTAACTTGGGCTGGCATACTGCTGGCAGTGGGTGTGTGGGGGAGGGGGGCGGTGCGTAGTTATGCACGCAAATGGGGGGCACGCGAATGGCGGGCCGATTTTGCCAATCAGGGAGAGCGGCGGCTGGAGGTGCCGGAGAGCGGGCAGCGCATCTACGCTGACCTGCTTTGGCCCAGGCGCTTTCAGTTGACGCCAGCCAACGGGTTGCCGCCGCAGTGCGCCGTGTTGGTGGAGCGTAGCCCCAGGATGCCGACTCATCGACCGCATCCATAGGCGGGGCAACGCTAAATTCCATGCAGCAACAGTTCACGGAAGATCTCAGCGATCTTCATAAATCCGGCCAGATCCGGCGGCTTCGTGAGAAACCTCGCCGCCCCCAATTCCGCAATGACGGCTTGCTCGGCCTTCGAAGCCGACGACGACATGACGACCACGGGAACCTGGGCGAGCGCGGGGTTCCCCTTCATCGCGCGCAGCACATCGGCACCGCCGCTCCTGGGCATGTTTAGGTCGAGCACCACCAGGTCGGGCGGCGGCGCTGGCTCGCTTTGGCCACGGGGCTCGCTCTGGCCACGGGCGAAGGCGATGCCCTCCGCACCATCCTTCAGTACGGTGAATTCCGTGGCCAAGCCCGCTTTCTGCAAGGCGCGCCGCAACAGATAGACATCCGCGTCATTGTCATCGATCAGCAGGATCCGGAATGTTTTCGAGGCGGGTGCGGGCGTCATGCGCGGGCTCCATTTTCGAGCGGCAGCGTAAAGCAAAACTTTGCCCCGTGCTCCGGTTCGCTCTCCACCCAGATGCGGCCGCCCCGCCGCTCCACCACTCGCTGGCAGATCGCCAAGCCGATGCCGGTGCCGGGAATCTCTTTGCCATGCAAGCGCTTAAATACGCCGAACACCTGTTCGTGGTACTCGGGGGCGATACCGCGGCCATTATCAGCCACCGCGAAGAGCCATTCGCCATGGCGCTGCTCGGCGGAAATATGAACCGCCGGTGAACGCTGGCCGCGATACTTAATTGCGTTGCCCACCAGATTCTGAAAAAGCTGCACAAAATGCACCTGACGGCCCACCACGGTGGGCAGCGGGCCGTGGGTTAACACGGTGCCGCTCTCGCTCAGGGCCGTTTGCAGGTTCTGCTTCACGGTGTCCAGGACGATCTCCAGATCGATCGGTTCCAGGGCCGCCTCGGTCCCGCCCACTTCGGTAAACGAGAGCAGGTCGGCGAGCAATGCGCGCATCCGTTGCGTACCTTGGGCGATATAATCCACACACATCGACACTTCTTCCGACACCCGATCCCGGCTGGTTTCCACCAGCAGTTCGGAATAGCTGGTGATCATACGCAGGGGCTCCAGCAGGTCGTGGCTGGCGGCGAAGGCAAACTGATTCAAATCCTCGTTCAATCTGCGCAATTCCTCTTCGATCCTTTTCTCCTCATGAATGTCCGTGCTGGAACCAAGCCACAGGGAGATTTCGCCCGCTGTGTTCCGCATCGCATGCGCACGGCTCAAATGCCACCGGTACGTCCCATCGAAGCGCCGGAAGCGGTGGACGAACTCCCATGGCTCGCCCGAGTCGAGGGCTATCTTCCAACTGAGAATGTTTTCCGGGAGGTCGGCGGGATAGATGAATTTGTCCCAGCCCCAACCCAACATCTGGTCGAGAGGCAGCCCCGTAAATTCGGCCCATTGGCCGTTTAAGTAGTTCATTGAGCCGTCGGGGAGAGCGGAAAATATCTTCTGCGGCATGGCTTCCGCCATGAAGCTCAGGCGCTCCTCCCTCTCCCGCAGGGCTTCGGTCATCACTTGCCGCTCCGTAACGTCGTCAATGGCCAAAAGTACCAGCTGTGCGCCGCCATCATGGCGCTGAATCTGGTGGGCGTTCAGCAACATCGTCTTCTGCCCGATCTCCCGGAACCAGTGTTTCACCTGAAAGTCATGCAGCGGGTTGTTTTTAGGCAACAGTTCGGTCAGCAGCCGCCGCAGTTCCGGGATGTCCCACTCTTTATTGCCCAACTCATACAACACCGTATTGAGCGTCTCCCGCGCCGACAACTTGAACATATCGTAGAAGCATTGGTTGGCGGCCTCGACGCGCAAATCAGCGTCCAGCACCAGGAGCGGGTGGCGCACCGTGCGGATGATACTTTCGGCAAACGTCTTGGCGTCTTCGGCCTCCTGCCGGGAGTAGCTGATCTGCGTCACGTCGGTGAAAGTGATCACGACGCCGTCGATCACGTTGTGGATGGTGCGGTAAGGCAGAATGCGCATCTGGTGATGCCGCCCATCGGCCAGCGAAAGTTGCCGCTCACGAGGCACGAGAGTCTTGAGCACTTCCTGGATGTCATCGACCAGGGCGGTGCCCGTAAAGCGGGCCGCCAAATCGGTGAGCGGCCGCCCGACATCGCCAGCGATGAGCCGGAACACAGTGCCCGCCGCGGGAGTGAAGCTCTTGATGCGCATCTCCAGATCCAAAAAGACGGTGGCAATCTGGGTGCTGGAGAGAAAATTCTGCAGGTCGCTGTTGATCCGGTCGAGTTCACTTACCCGGCGGCCCAGTTCGGCGTTGACGGTTTCCAGTTCTTCATGCGAAGACTGCATCTCCTCCTTCGAGGTCTCGAGCTCCTCGTTAGTGGATTGATACTCTTCATTAGCCGATTGCAGCTCTTCGTTGGCGGTCTCCAGTTCCTCAAAGGCCGATTGCGTGTTTTCCTGGGCGCTGCGAAGCTCCTCTTCGAGGTGCCGGATGATCTCATCGGAACCAGCGTCGGGCACTGCGCCGTCTGAAGTGTTTACTGGAGTGCCCACTGAAGTGCTCGGCGAACTGCCAGCCGGCATGGGTGGCGAAAGGGATGCCACTTCTTCCAGCAGCACCATGTAAAGATGCGCGCCCGCGAAAGCCGTGAGCGGCTCTACGGACAAATCGACATGGCTCACGTGCCCATTGGTCTGCACGGGCACATACTTCTGCATCACTCGCGCCCGGCTGGTGACGGCCCGATGGAGCGCGGTACGCAAGGGGGTCCGCAGCCCTTCACGCGCCATATTGAGCACATTGCTTTGTAGGCCGCCGGCGGGGTGTTGCAGATAACGGCTGATTTTGCCCGAGAAGTATACGGCTTCGCCGGTCTCCTTCACAATCACACAGGCCGGCCCGAACTGCTGAAGAATCAATCGCTGCAGCTGATTCAACATTTCCGGCCCGTTTGTTTGAGAATCCTTCCCCGTGGGTGCCGGGCGGCCGGCGGTGCTGAGGGCAAACTTCATCCCCGGCTGTGGCCGGCCGTCTTTGCGGGCAAAGATCCGGTGCTTCTTATCCAGGGTGCGGAACAGTTCCGGATGGGAGGAGATGTTCTCCGACGGGCCGAGAAACAGATAGCCATTTGAGCGGAGCGCGTAATGAAGAAGAGCAATCACCGTCTTTTGCAATTCCGCCGAGAGATAGATCATCACGTTGCGGCAGGAGATCAAATCGAGGCGGGAGAACGGCGGGTCCTTGATGAAACTGTGGCTCGAAAAGAGCACCATCTCCCGCAGCGCGGGTTTTACCTGGTATCCGCCGGGCTGCTTGAGGAAGAAGTGCTGCAGGCGTGCGGCACTCACGTGTTCGGCAATGCCATCCGGATAAAAGCCTCGGCGGCCCGTCTCCAAGCCCCGGTCATCGATGTCGGTGGCGAAGATCTGTATTTTTGGAGGCTGGTCGAGCTTCTCCGCCTGCTCAGTCAGCAGGATCCCCAGCGTGTAGGCCTCTTCCCCGGACGCGCAGCCCACCACGCATACCCGAACCTGGTCGTCGCCCTGCTTCCCTTCAAACAACTTCGGCAGCACGTCGCGCGCCAGCGCGTCAAAGCATTCGGGATTGCGGAAGAACTGGGTGACACCGATCAGCAAGTCATGAAACAGACGGTCGCACTCTTCCGGCCCTTCCTGCAGCACCCGTAAGTAATGTTCGACCGTGTCGATCTGCAAAGCCTTCATCCGGCGCTCCACGCGCCGGGAGATCGTGGACTCTTTATACTGGCTAAAATCGTGCCCGCAGTGCTTGTGCAGCCTGCCATAGATCGTACCCAAATAGCTGCCGATTTGCTGGCGAAGCGTATTCGGGCTGCTGTTTAAGGTCTTGAGGTGGGCGGCATACTCCAGCAGTTTGGCCGGCATGCTTTCCACGGGCAGAATATGGTCCACCAGGCCCGTCGCAATGGCGCTGCGAAGGATCGCATCGTACTTGGCGGTGTCGAGCGTCTGGGCCATGGCCATGCCGCCATGTTCCTTCACCGCGGTGAGGCCCAGGGTGCCGTCCGTACCGGTGCCCGACAGCATAATGCATACGGCATTTTCGCCACAGTCTTCCGCCAGCGAGCGGAAAAGGCTATCGATGGGCGTCCGGTGGCCCCGCGGTTCATCCGGTGGCTCCACGTTCAACACGCCGCCTTTAATGGTTAGCGTGGCGTTGGGCGGGATAATATAAACATGATTGGGGCGCACCTGGGCATTATCTTCAGCCTGCTCCACCGTCATGTGGGTGCGGCGCCCCAGAATGTCGGCCAGGGCGCTGGCCCGGTCCGGAGCCAGATGCATCACCACGGCAAAGGCCATGCCCGCATCGTCGGGCATGTGCTGAAAGAAGGTTTCGCACGCTTCCAGCCCCCCGGCGGAAGCACCTAGGGCCACCATCAGGAAGTCTTTCGGGGGTCCGCTACTCTTCGTAATCTTGGGTTCCGACATACCCCGCACCGATCCATTTGCGACGGAGTGCTTTGTACACGCTCAATGTCTCTCAACGGAAGAATACCATAAGGCCCAAATATCTGGTTTTTGACATCGCAGCCGAGGCCGGGTTGGCCGTTCGGCGACGCTATGTGGAACTAGCGTTCGCGGCTGGAGAGGAAATGGGACACCAAATAAACCCTTCCAATTGACTTAGTACTGTAGTACTGTTCCGTTAAATACATTCCTCGGAGGGTAATAGCGGTATGGGTACTCAG
>JAYVUQ010000426.1:0-6547 GCA_043787785.1 Bryobacteraceae bacterium | reverse complement strand
AGCCGGGGAAGCTTACTTCAACGGCGCCGGCGGCTGTAACCAGTGCCACTCCGCCACGGGCGACCTGAAGGGTATCGCCGGCCGCTTCGACGCCATGGGCCTGCAACAACGCTGGCTGGGCCCCCGCGGCGCTGGCCGCAATGTGCAAGCCGCCACGCCGCGCAATGCGATCACCGTAAAAGTAACCCAGCCTTCCGGCGAAACCTTCGCCGGAAGGCTGGATCGCATCGATGACTTCAGCGTGTCGCTCCGCGATACCTCCGGTAAGTACCGTTCCTTCTTCCGCGAAGGGAAGGTCCCCAAAGTAGAAGTGACTGACCCTTTGCGCGTCCACGTCGAGTTACTAGCTAAATATACCGACACTGACATCCACAATGTAACTGCCTATCTGGTGACCCTGAAATGAGATCCCTCCTCTTACTCGCCCTCGCGGCCTTTGCCCAAGCCCAGGAACTGCTCCCGACTAAGCTACTCGAGCCGCCCACCGACGCCTGGCCCACTTACAATGGAGATTACTCCGGCCGCCGCTTTAGCCCCTTAAAGCAAATCAACTCCACCAACGTCCACACGCTGGCCCTGGCTTGGGCGACGCGCTTTGGCGGCGGAACGGGGAATATCTCCATTAAGTCCACGCCACTGATGGTGAACGGCATTTTATACTTCACCGCACCCAATCAGGTCTGGGCCGCCGATGCCCGCACGGGGCGCGAACTCTGGCACTACCAATACCCGCCGAACTCCGGCAGCACCATCGGCAACCGTGGCGTCGGTATGTACGGCAACTGGCTCTTCTTTGAAACGCCGGACAGTAACTTAGTCAGCCTCGATGCTTCCACCGGCAAGGAACGCTGGAAAGTGCGCCTCGCCGACCCTAAGCTCGACTACACCTCCACCGTCGCCCCCGTCATCATCGGCAACCACGTGATCGCCGGCATCGGCGGCGACCATCTCGACAACCCCGGCTTCGTCCAATCCTTCGACCCCGAAAACGGCAAGCTGCAATGGAAATGGTGGACCACGCCGCGCAAAGGCGAGCCCGGTATCGAAACCTGGCCCGACGAATACGCGGCCGCGCACGGCACGGGCCAAGCCTGGATCCCCGGCACTTACGACCCCGAACTGAACCTTTACGTCGTCGGCACCGGCAACCCCAATCCGGTGATGGCGGAGAAGAGCCGCAAGGGCGACAACCTCTATACCTGTTCCATCGTCGCCATCAACCCCGATACCGGCAAGATGGTCTGGTACTTTCAGCCTTCGCCGCACGATGTCCACGATTGGGACGCGGTGGAAACGCCCGTCCTGATCGACGGCGTAATTCACGGCCAGAAGCGCAAGCTGGTGGTCCAAGCCAGCCGCAATGGCTACTACTTTGTGCTCGACCGTGCCACGGGCAAGCAGCTGGTCACCGCGCCCTTCATCGACACTCTCAACTGGTCCAAAAAGAACCTTGACGCCAAGGGCCAACCCACGCCGGACCCCGCAAAATATCCTGCGCCTGACGGCGTGCTCGTTTCCCCCGCCTCCGTCGGCGCCACCAACTGGCAGGCGCCCAGCTTCAATCCCGATACCGGCCTGCTCTATGTCAGTTCCGTCCGCACCTACAGCATGTATTACCTGACCGACCTGGACCCGCGGCCGCAAGGCTGGGCCGGCCTCGATTCCGCCGTGGCCAGCGACGGCTCGGCGCTGTTGGCCCTCGACTATAGGACGGGCAAGACCGTCTGGAAACACGAATGGCCGGGTGGCGGCGGGCTGTCGCATACACTGAGCACTGCCGGCAAGTTACTCTTCACGCACAACGGCCAGAACATTATCGCGTTCGAGCCATCGAATGGCCAGATCCTGTGGCACTCGACGCTGATGGCGGCTCCCAGCGCCGGCCCGATCACTTACATCGTCGACGGGCGGCAGTATTTACTCATCAGCGCCGGCGACGCTCTCTATGCGTTCGCCGTCAACCAGAAGCAAGCGAATTGACCTCGCGATTCGTGGCGCGTGAGTACGCCTGAAGGGGGCTAGGTGACGAAACGAACCGGGGAGTTGTTGATTCTATTAACTTTTTGTTGAGCGGGTTCGGCGTGCGGCGACTCGGAGTGGTGGCCGGAGTAAGTCATGATTTCATTTTGGCATGGGGCGCAAACAATCGATGAGCGGAGAGAGGTTTAGAAATGGGAGAAGCCTTTTTTTTGTTATGACTTAGCCTGGATCACAGTTTGCTGTGACCGGCGCACTAAGATGTTGAATAACGTGACCGCCGTTATTCGAGGCGGCGAAGATTAGTGTTTTCGGTGGAAATCAACCTGCCGGCAAAGAATGCAGAACGAACCAGGAACCTGACACCCGATGAACGATCAAAATTTACTTGCGCCAAAATTACTTGCGCCGTCGCGCCGCGCAGCGTTGTTGGCGGTCGCCGGCGCGACGGCGGCGGCCACGATGGCCGGAGCACAGGGGGCATCCATCCCGATTATCGATACCCATTTTCATCTCTACGACCAGACGCGGCCCCAGGGCGCTCCATTTCCCTTTACGCCGAATGCGCCGCCCTTTTTGCCGCGTCACTTTCGCCAGACGGCTACGCCGCTCGGCATCGTGGGCGGCATCAAGGTGGAAGCCAGCCCCTGGGTGGAGGACAATCTTTGGGTGTTGATGATCATTGAAGAGGAACCGATGATTGTCGGTATGATCGGCAACCTCGATCCGACCAAGCCCGAGTTCCGCGAGTATCTGGACCGGTATCGCAAGAATAAGCTGTTTCTGGGGATCCGCTATGGCAATGTCTGGCCGAGTCACGACTTAGTGAAGGCGGTGGGCGGCCAGGACTTTATCGACAATATGAAGGCCTTCGCGCAAACGGGTCTTACTTTGGAGGTGGCCAACCCGCGCCTCGACCTGATTGAGGCCACCGTCCAACTGACGGCCAAGGTGCCCGAACTGCGCGTGGTGCTGGGGCATCTGCAGGCGCTGGCGCTTCCCACCGATGCGAAAGTGCGGGAGCGGTATGCGGAGAACCTGAAGGAACTGAGGAAGCGCCATGCTTTTGTAAAGGTATCGGGACTTTACCGTGCCCGGACCGACCCGCAAGGGCCACTGAATCCCACGGACTACCAACCAATGATGGATTTCATTTGGGATATTTTTGGCGAAGACTTTGTGGTTTATGGGGGCCGCAACAAACCGGTGCTGGAGATTCTGCAAGCGTACTGTGCAGCCAAAGGGCCAGCCGCCGCGGAGAAGTTCTTCTGGAGGAACTCGTTGCGCGCATTCCGGTGGATCAAACGGGATCCCAAACAGCCTCCCGTGGCTTAATGTGATATTGTTCGTGGGGAGCCCAGACCGACAAATTCAATGCCGAAAGTGAGTTCGTTTTGCCGCCTGATGCTGGTGGTGGCAGCCTTGGCCGCGGTGCTTCCGGGCCAACCGCCGGGAAGGGACACCTTCGTCAGGCAATTCTGCGTCTCCTGCCACAATCAGCGCGGCAAAGCCGGCGGGCTGGTGCTGGAAGGCGTCTCGACGGCTGACCCTGCCGCCAATTCCGCCGTCTGGGAAAAGGTCGTGAAACGATTGCGGGCCCGGGAGATGCCGCCCACCGGCATGCCCCATCCCGATGCGGACTCGTCCAGAACCTTCCTGGGCGGCTTGACAGCTGAACTCAACCACGCGGCCCGAAGGGTTCCCTATGCCGGAACGCCTGTCATCCGCCGTTTGAACCGGGCCGAGTACGGCAATGCCATTCGCGACTTACTGGACATCGAATTGCCGCTGGCCGGGGAACTTCCCGATGATCAGAGCGCGGCGGGGTTCGATAATATCGCCGATGCGCTGGCGATGTCGCCGCTGCTACTGGAGCGCTACCTGAAGGTGGCCAGGCGCGTTTGTGAACTAGCCACCGGAACGGGGGACGCCTCGGCTGTGGTCGAGATTTTTCCGGCCAAGGGAACGCAGTCGGCTTGGCAGGGCGAAGGCATGCCCTTGGGAACCCGGGGCGGCGTTCGCGTTAGCCACTACTTTTCCCGGGACGGCGACTACGATTTGCGCGCCTTTCTGGCGAAGGAGAGCCTGACGCCCACCGAGGGCGTGCGCCTCTTCCGCACGCGTCTGGTAAAGATGAAGGCGGGAACGCATACGGTGAGCGTCGCCTTTCCCGATGAGTTTGCGGAACACGAAGGACCCGTGCTGAACGTCGGAGGAGCGGGGGGACGCGCGCTCGGGGGACCGCTCGATGTCCTGGGCACCGCGGTGCGCCCGACGATCGAATTCCGCGTCGATGGCCGTCGGGTGAAGCAGTTCGAGATTGCAGGAATGACGGCGGGCGAGGCCGCCTTCGATGGCCAGCCGGGGCCGCCGACGCTGGGGCGCATCGAAATCGCCGGGCCCTTCAACGCTACCGGACGCGGTGCCACGCCGAGCCGGGCGCGGATTTTCGTCTGCCGCCCGGTTGCGGCGTCGGACGAGATCGGCTGCGCGAAGCGCATCCTGATGCCGCTGGTGCGCCGCGCCTTCCGCCGCAATGTGAGTGCGGCGGAGGTGGAGCCGTTTCTGAGGACGTTCACGTCAAGCCGTAGAACGGGCGACTTCGATACGGCGATTGGCGCCGCCCTGCGCGACGTCCTGCTGGCCCCGGATTTTCTCTTTCGCCTCGAGTTCGACCGTCCGCCGGTCTCCGCAGGATTGGCCCAGCCAGTGACGGATGTGGAATTGGCTTCCCGCCTATCTTTCTTTCTCTGGAGCAGCCTGCCGGATGCAAGTCTGCTGGACCTGGCAGCCAGCGGCAAGCTGCGCGAAGCCCGGACGCTGGAGGCAGAGGTACGCCGGATGCTGGCTGACTGGCGCTCGTCGGCATTGATGGACAATTTCGCCGCGCAGTGGTTGGGCCTGCGGGGCGTGGCGCGGGTGGAACCGGATCGACTACTTTTCCCGGAGTTCGATACCGCATTGTCGGCGGCCTTTCAAACCGAAACTCGCCTGTTTGTGCACAACCTGATGCGCGAGAATCGGAGCGTGCTCGATCTGGTGAACGCGAACTACACCTATTTGAACGAGCGTCTGGCGAATCACTACGGAATCCTGGGCGTGACAGGTGCGGGCTTTCGCCGCGTGAACCTCGATGGCCAGGGGCCGCGCGGAGGTTTGTTGGGGCAAGGAAGCATCCTGCTGCTGACGTCGCACGCCGGGCGAACGTCACCGGTGCTGCGCGGCAAGTGGATTCTCGACAACCTGCTGAATTCGCCGCCGCCGCTGCCGCCGGCGAATGTTCCGCCGCTGGACGAGAGTGCCCGCGATGGCCGGAAGCTGACGGCGCGAGAGCAAGTGGAGCGCCACCGGGCGAACCCCACCTGCAACTCCTGCCACGCCCGGATCGATCCGCTGGGCTTTGCGCTCGAGAACTACGACGTGATCGGCCGCTGGCGGGACAAGGACCAGGGAGCCAACATCGATGCCACGGGCAGGCTGCCGGGCCGAAACGTATTTTCGGGCCCGCAGGGCTTGAAGGCGGTGTTGGCCGACCGGTCAGAAGAATTGGCGCATGCGACGCTCGAGCGCCTGACGACGTATGCGCTGGGTCGCGAGCTAGAGCCACGCGATCAACCGGCCATCCGTGACATGATGCGACAGACGGAGGCGGGCGGCTACCGCTTTCATGAACTGATCCTGGCCGTGGTAAGAAGTGTGCCGTTTCAAATGAGACAGAAGCAGGAGCGCTAAGCATTATGTTTGTTCAGCAGAAACATCTTCCCCGCCGGACCTTTCTGAAGGGTGCCGGGATCTGCCTTGGGCTGCCGCTACTCGATGCGATGATTCCGGCGCTACGGGCCGAGAAGCTTACCGCCGCCGCGCCGGTGCGGCGCCTGGGCTTCGTCATCTACCCGCTCGGCGTAGATCAGGCGCGCTGGCGCCCGAAGGGCGAAGGTGCGAAATACGAATACAGCGAGGCGTTGGCGCCGCTGGCGCCGCATCGCGACAAGTTCGTGGTGGTGAGCGGCCTATCGTCCGATCCGGATCGCAGCAAAGCCGGTTTCCACGACCGGGCTCTGGCTTCGTTCCTCACCGGGGTGGAACCCGTTAAGGGCAAAGTGAACGTGGGGATCTCGGTGGATCAGTTGGCGGCGCAAAGCCTGGGCAAGGAAACGCCGTTCGCCTCGCTCGAACTCGCTACCGAAAACAACAACGGAGGGGCGTCCCATGTCGGACCGGTGTTTAAGAGCGCCACTACACCGCTGCCTTTTGAATTCAATCCGCGGCTCGTGTTTGAACGACTCTTCGGCGAGGGCGGCCGTATCGATCCGGCGGCGGCGGCGGCGCGCAACACCGCTGACCGCAGTAGCCTGGACAACGTCACGGAGCGGATTCACCAACTGAAGGCGCAACTTGGCGCCAGCGACCGCCGCAAGCTGGATGAGTATGTCGAATCGATTCGCGATGTCGAGCGGCGTATCCAGGTGGCGGCGCGCAAACAGCCTACCGGCCTGCCACAGATGTTGAGGCCCGCCGGCGTGCCGGACCGGTGGCCCGAACATGTGAAGCTGATGTTCGATCTGCAGGT
>JAYVUQ010000425.1:0-5420 GCA_043787785.1 Bryobacteraceae bacterium | reverse complement strand
GAAGACATTGCCCGCGGCGCGCTCGTGCTTGCCCAAACCCTAGCCACTTTGGCGCTCTAACAGCGCTACAATCATGGGCAGAATGCCCACCAGTAGAAGACTCTTCCTGCAGACCTCCACTGCGGCCACGCTCGCCGCTCAGCCCCGTAAACTCTCCCCTAACGATAAGATCCGCATCGCCCTCATTGGTGCCGGTGGCATGGGCACGGGGGATGCCAACTCCGCGCTAGCTTCGGGCGCTGAATTGGTTGCGGTGGCGGACTGCTATACCGGCCGACTCGAACGCGCCAAGGAGAGCTGGGGCCGGCAGATCATGACGACTCGCGACTATCGCGAGATTTTGGCCAAGCCTGATATCGACGCGGTCATCATCGCCACGCCGGACCATTGGCACGCCCAGATCGCCATCGAAGCCATGAACGCGGGCAAGGACGTGTACGTCGAAAAGCCCATGGTGCAGAAGGTGGCCGACGGCCGCCTTGTCGTCGAAGCCGCCAAGAAGACGGGCCGCATTCTGCAGGTAGGTAGCCAGCGCGTCAGTTCGATCGTCTATCAAAAAGCCAAGGATCTCATTGGCGCCGGAGCCATCGGCAAGGTGAACATGATTGAGGCCTGGTGGGACCGCAATTCGGCCATCGGCGCTTGGCAGTACACGGTGCCGCCGGATGCTTCTGAGACGACGGTGGATTGGAATACGTTCCTCGGCAAGGCTCCCAAGGTGCCCTACGATCCGTTGCGTGTCTTCCGGTGGCGCAACTATCAGGACTATGGCACCGGCGTGGCTGGCGACCTTTTTGTTCATCTCTTCTCGGGCCTGCACCACGTGATGGGCGTCAATGGCCCTTTGCGCGTCTTTGCCACGGGTGGCTTGCGTTACTGGAAGGATGGCCGCGACGTGCCCGATGTGCTGCTGGGTCTTTACGACTACGCCGCCACCGGCAAGCATGGCGCGTTTAACCTGGCGCTGCGCGTCAACTTCGTCAATGGCGCTGGTGAAACTTCCGGCTTCCGCTTCATTGGCAGCGAAGGCGTGCTCACCATTGGCAATGGGGTGAATATTAAGCGCACGCCGCGCGAAACGGAACCGGGTTATACGCTCGATAGCTTTGACCGGGCGACTCGTGAAAAAATCCTAGCCGAGTATCGTAAGAAGTATCCGGAGCAACGGGCCATGGCCGATAGCTTGCGCCCCAATGGTGAGGATCAATACGCGCCGCCGCGTGGCTACAGCGACCATCTCGACCACCACCGGAATTTCCTCGCCGCCGTGCGCAGCCGTAAGCCAGTGATTGAAGATGCGCTCTTTGGTTTGCGTGCCGCCGGGCCCGCATTACTCTCCAATCGTAGTTACTTTGAAAGTAAGATCCTCGGCTGGAATCCCGAGACTTGTCAGGAAGCGTAACCCATGCAAAATAACAAGCTTCAAATCGCATTAATTGGCTGCGGCGGTATGGGCCAAGGCGATGCCGCCAACGAAACTCGGCTGGGCGGGAAGTTAGTCGCCGCGGCTGATATCTACGATGGCCGTCTTCAGCGGATGAAAGAGAGTTACGGCGATCAGATCTTCACTTCGCGTGACTATCGCGAAGTGCTGGCCCGCCCCGACGTGGACGCCGTTCTAGTCGCTACGCCTGACCATTGGCATGCCCGCATTTGCATTGACGCGCTGAACGCCGGGAAGCACGTCTATTGCCAGAAACCGATGGTGCAGAAGCCGGAGGACGGGCACCCGGTGATTGAGGCGTGGCGGAAGTCGGGCAAAGTATTTCAAGTGGGTAGCCAATACGTCAGCTCGCCGATTTACATTAAGGCGAAGGAATTAATTGCCCAAGGCGCCATTGGCGAATTGAACATGGTGGAAGCCTGGCTCGACCGCAATACGGCCCTCGGGGCCTGGCAGTATTCCATTCCGCCCGATGCCTCCCTGCAGAATATTGACTGGGACCGTTTTCTGGGCAACGCCCCGAAACATGCCTTCGAGCCGGTTCGTCTCTTCCGCTGGCGCAATTACCGCGATTACGGCACCGGCTTGGCCGGCGACTTATATGTCCACCTACTCAGTGGCTTGCATTTAGCTACGAATTCAAAAGGTCCGACTCGCATGTACGCCACCGGAGGCGTGCGTTTCTGGAACGATGGCCGCGACGTACCCGACGTCATGCTCGCCACTCTCGACTATCCGCAAACCGCGGAACACGCCGCCTTCACTCTGGCCCTTCGCGTCAACTTCGCCAGCAGCGAACCGCAGGAGCGCTTCGGGTTCCGCTTCGTGGGCAGTGAAGGCACCATGACCACGAGTTACAACACCCTGGTGCTCTCGAAGACTCCGCGCGAACGGGAACCCGGCATGAGCATCAACACTTTCCCGGCGAAGATGCAAAACGACTACGTGCGTGAGTATCAGCAGAAGTATCCGCCCCGCCCCGCCCTCGCCGAACTCGACAACGACGACCAGAAGTTCCAAATGCGCGCCGACGCGCACCTGGAGCATCACCGCAATTTCCAGGCGTCGATCCTCAACGGAGCCAAGCAGATCGAAGACCCCATCTTCGGCCTTCGCGCCGCAGGCCCCGCGCTTCTTTGCAACGAGAGCATTTACTCGCAGCAGATTCAGCACTGGGACCCGGTTTCGATGCGGGTGACGAAAGGCTAGCCCTTCGCCAACACCTGCGTTTTCGCTAGCTGGTCACCGAAGCGTTGCCCCTGGGTGATGAACATCACCAGTTCTCCAACCATCACCAGGAGACCGATGGGCGGCGAAGCGACGATGCCCAGAAACGGGATCATGCTCACCAGCGGCGCAATCACGAACGGGATGTTGCGGAGGATCAATTGCTGGTCGGTCGCCCGTTCTCCATTCATGCCGACCACTTCCAGGCCCAGTGCCTTCTTCCCCAGGCTGGGGCGCAACAGATCACGGCAGAGCCAGTAGGCTGCCAGCAGCAGCCCGGTAAAGATCCCCACAAAAGGAATAAACGACAGTAGCACCAGCGGAATGCCTATCAGCCCATCGATAATCAGGGCTCCAATGCGTGGTCCGATCTCGGCTTTCTTCATGAATTCTTCGTCTCCCTCGTCAGATCCGCAGTGAAATCTGCGTGTAACGATAGTACAGGAAGTGTTGCTATGGGGGAACCATTTTTCGCCCCCCTGGTTGGTATCATGGGCTTGATTGTAGCGGCTGCAATGCGAGCCCGTCGCGCCAGTGGCGGGTTACCTTCAGCATAACGAAATGATCCAAAGGCTTTTGTAAGATCGCCCCTGGGGATGTAACCCGCCGCTTGACGTGACGGGCTCGCAGCACGTCAGGTTGGGATCGGGAGGTTACTGGCGCAGTTTCAACTCTTGCTCGCCCCATAGAATTTCGATGGTCCTGATGCCTTTCATCTTGCCCCGGTAGGGGAAGTAGAGGAGGCCCTTGGTGGGCCCCAAGGTTGGGCCCTCGGGCAAGGCCGCTTCCACCACCGCTTCGGCGTCGGTTTTGAGCGGAGCCTGTTCCTCTTGTTTCGTAGTGCCCACGCGGGGCCGGGGCTGCGGAGCGCCGGGAAATCTTGGCTGCTCGCGGGGCGCCCCCAGTACTACGGGGCCGGCCTGGGCTTCGAGCCTTGGGCGCTGGGTCCAGTCCTCGTATTTTAAGCCCGCCGCCACCATACCCGGAGTCTCTGGCGGAAGCAGTTCCTTCTTGCCGTTCAGCCGCAAGTGAAACTGCTCCGCAGCCAGACGCAGGGACGTGCCTTTATCGGGCAGCACCTCTACTTCCACGACGATGTGGTTCGCCGTGAAGTAAGTAGTGCCGGCATGCGGCACTGAGTGTCCACAGAACTCCGCTCTCCAATCGAGGGCCAGCCAGAGCAGTAAGGGGAGCATACACCCTCAAGATACCCCAGGGCTTGGACGAAGATGAAGAGGTATGCGGCTGTTGCTGATTTGTGCGCTTCCACTCCTAGCGTCGGATGACCTGACGACGAAGATCGACCGTATTCTCACTGGCCATCGGGCGCAGTGGGGCATCGCGGTGCAGAAGCTCTCTGACGGGCAGATCCTGCAGCAGCGTTGTGCCGATTGCTTCTTTACACCTGCGTCAGTCACCAAGCTTTTTTCGACTTCATTTGCCTTGGCCCGGTTGGGCGCCGACACGCGCTTTTCCACCCGCGTGCTGGCCCCGGCAAAGCCCAACGCAGAGGGAGGCGTCCTCGGAAACCTCACCCTCCTCGGCGGCGCGGACCCCACGCTTACCGGCCGTGGTTATCCTTATGGCACGCCCCATCATCCGCCCCTTGCGGCGCTGGAGGCGCTGGCCGACCAGGTGGTGGCGGCGGGTGTCACCCGCATCGAAGGCGACATTCTCGGCGATGATACCCTTTGGCCCTGGGAGCCGGTGCCCGACGGCTGGAGCCACGATGACCTCACTTGGGACTATGGCGCTCCGCCCGCTGCACTGATGGTGAACGAGGGCGTCCTGCAGGTCACCCTGTTGCCCGGGGCCCGCGTGGGGGATTTGGCGAGAATCGCTTTGCAGCCCAGGTTCGAGTACTTTACGTTCGACAATCGTGTCACTACCGTGGCGGCCGGTGCGAGGCAGATTCGTGTCATCCGCATGCCGGGTTCGCGGCAAGTGCAGATTACGGGGCAAATGGCGATCTCCGACGGCGGCTGGTCCGGGTTGCTGGCCCAGGACGATCCAGCCCAGTATGCGGCGGCGGCCTTCAAGCAGATCCTGGTGGCGCGCGGGATTACGGTGGCGGGCAGTGCCCGCGCTAAGCACCGGGCCGTGGGCGAGGCGTTCCTGCCGCCCAATGGCATCACCCTCGCCGAACGCACTTCGCCGCCCTTGATCGAAATCGTCACGGTGCTGAATAAGGTAAGCCAGAATCTATTGGCCGACATGATGCTGCGTGCGTCCGGAGGGGTGGAAGGCTTGCGGGCTTATCTCTCTGGCTTGGGAATTTCGCGTACCGAGGCGCGGTTTGAGGATGGCAGCGGGCTATCGCGCTTGACGGCGGTGACTCCGAATGCGATGGTCCGCCTGCTGTCGCAGAAGCAGACGGCGGAAAACTTCATCGAAAGCCTGCCGCACGGGGGCGTCGATGGTTCAATCAAAATGCGCTTCGGCCGGGACGCGCGCGCCACACTCATTCGCGCGAAGACCGGCGGCATGACTGGGGTAAAGACCCTCGCTGGCTACATCGACTCGGCCACCCACGGCCGTTTAGCCTTCGCCATCTTCATCAACGACGACCACGGCAGTGTCGACTCCATCAAGCGCATGGACCAGATCGCGTTACTCCTTACCGAGTGACCGGCTGAAAACCGCGAACGCCTTCTGTCGAAAACACGCCCAGGCCGTCGGAATCTCAGGTGCCGTGTGGACAGACCTGGAGGGCGGTCCACACGGTTTCATCACGATCCGTGGCCCGCAC
>JAYVUQ010000424.1:0-2230 GCA_043787785.1 Bryobacteraceae bacterium | reverse complement strand
TTGGTCCTTCAGCCGGTCCGTTCGAAGGCGCATCTCTCCCTGGAAATGCGGTTTCCATAAGCTGTGCGCGTTAAACTTCTTGTCGCCCGCCACCCCGCCCGTAAACCGATCAATCGCTACGAACTCCTGTTGATGCTTCCGGCCCGTTCCCGCCGCAAGTGTAAAGTTCGCCGTCTCCAACGGTGATCGCCATCCGGTCGCGCCAAACAGCCGGTAGAACGCGCGGATCGCACCCAATTCATCCTTACCCTTCAATTCATGCGCCGCGCGACTCAAGTCGGACTCCCCCGTCGCTAGTGTCTGCCAAATCTGCCGCGCCCGCCCTCGCAATGCGCCTCGCACCGACGAAGCGGGCAGGTAGGGTACATTGTCGGCCCGCAACAGCGGCGCATGTCCCACGGCGTCAATGTTCTTGGCTTCATCGCGTTTGCGCACTTGCGTAGGGTCGTTCACCAGCATCGCGCCCTCGAACACCAGTTCCAAACCGATCACGACACCGGGCTTGGCCTGCGATGGCACCGCAACCGCCGCTGGACTCACTTTTTTCAGCGCACTCGTCCAACTGCCGGTGGCTCCATTTCTGAGCCACTCGAGCACATCCTCGGCCTCGGCCACCTGCACCTGTCCGAGCTTCCAACTCAAGCGCCCCCACCCGTTCGCCGCCCCTGCACCTAGACACTGCTGTCCCTCGAACGCACCCGCCAAGGCCTGCAATAGCAAACCGCACCCATCGGGCTCAGCTGTCGCGGACTTCACTGTTTGCCCGGTAACCTCTAGGTTGAACTCCGCGCCAGCCGGCACGAACTCAGTGTAATAGAGCAGCCCGTTCTTCGCCGTGCGCGTCACGGGGTCCAGCACCACGCTCGGCGCGAGGCATGTGCCCCGCGCGCCATCCCAGTAACGGAAACCGTTTTTTGGTTCGGCCGCCTTCGACTGCGAAGCGTCGCTCACCCAAATCGTTCCGCCGCGCTTCTCTGTCCCCATTACGTCCGCCGCTTCAGTGCGCAGGCCATTCGCCTCCAGCCACGCGCGCAAAGCGCCTTTCAGCGACGTGGCCGGAATCAGTGGAGTCCCGGCCGAATCCCGGCAGATGGTGGCATAGTCGGGCTCAGCATCCACGCCATCCATGCCGACGGATTTCCGCTCTTTTAACTTGGCCCAACCGCCATCGCCCAAATGGAAGTCGCTTTCCGTGCGCAAGGTGCCCGTTATCCGCCAACGATTCACAAATTTGATCTTGTCGCGATACATCCGGCGCTCCTTATTTGTTTTCCGCCAGCGGATACCGTGGCTCTGCGTTCACCCGGATCTCGCCGAATCCATTCTCCGGCAAGTATGGACATCGCTGCCACCAATCATCCTTACGGTCCGCCGGAAGTCCATAGAACTTAGCCACTTCCTTGCTGATTTCCAGGCCATACCGCGCCCAGTTGTCCAGCTTCTTGCGGCCCTCGTCAGTCAATGGTCGCAGCACAAAGATACTCCCCGCCTCGGTCATCAAGTAGGGCCGGTAAAGCGCGTCACCTTTTTGGAAGCGGTTGTTGAGATAGTCGCCGCCAGTCAACGTCACACGATGGAAGTAATTCACCAGTTCCAGCGACCCACCGCTCAGGCTCTTCCATACATCTACGTACTCGTCCCGCATCGTCTGCTCATCGCTCTTGCCAAGTTTCTTGTCCCGCGCCAGATGCCGACCCGGATCCACTAGCAGCGCCGGAGTTTGTAACGTTACGACATACTCACCAGCCTGTTCCACCGCGGACCAGGTCTCCGCCTTCATCGTGGTGGTCGCGATTACCTTGCTCTTGCCTAACGGCCCGACGCCTTCGGCGAGTAACATGGCGATCTGCTGGCTCACCGCTGCCCGGTCTGCCTGATCTACTAAACCCGTGTCCACCGAGCCATGCCAGGCCAATGGTTGGTTGGTTTCGTCCTTGAGTCCGATCATCTTCCAGGCGAACAGCTCCGCTTCGGCCGCCGCCCGATTTTCACCCTCCACCGCCGTACGCACTCGTAACTCTGTCCGGTAGTCCGGCCACCCGTACGTTGCTTTCACGTCGCCCCATAGGTCGCTCTTCCAATCGACATCGAAGGTCCCGGCCTCACCCGTTTCGGGATCCAGGTAGTACGCGGTCGTCACGCCTCGGAGATCCCTCACTTCCTTGCCGTTCTCCCGATCAAACGCGCACAACGAAAGCGGCCACTGCTCCGGACGTACCGGCCCCCCCAC
>JAYVUQ010000423.1:0-3824 GCA_043787785.1 Bryobacteraceae bacterium | reverse complement strand
AAAGCCACAGATCGCCCACTTTCACAACACCTTTCCGATACTCTCCCCATCGGTCTATTTCGCCGCACGCCGCGGCGGGGCCAAGGTGGTGCAGACGCTGCACAACTATCGTCTGCTGTGCCCCGGTGCCACGTTGTTTCGCGACGGCAAAGTTTGCGAGGAGTGCCTCGACAAACGGTTGAAGTGGCCGGCGGTCGTGCATGGTTGCTACCGCGGAAGCCGGCTCGCCACGAGCGCGGTGACGGCCATGCTGGCGGTGCACGACCGCTTGGGGACGTACCAGGATCAGGTGGACGCCTACATCGCGGTGAGCCAGTTTGTCGGGTTGAAGGCGATCGAGGGAGGTCTGCCGGCGGCCAAGGTACACGTGAAGCCCAACTGCGTCCACCCGGACCCTGGGGTTGGCTCCGGTGGCGGTAATTACGCCCTTTATCTCGGCCGGCTTTCGGAGGAAAAAGGCATCCGCCCGCTGATGGCCGCCTGGGACCTGATAGGCGGCAAATTGCCCCTCAAAGTAGCGGGCGACGGGCCCTTGGCCCCGGTGGTGCGTGAAGCGGCGCAGCGCAATCCGGCCATTGAATGGCTGGGTCACCAGAACCGGACGCAAGTGATCGATCTGGTAAAACAGGCGCGGGCCATCGTGGTCCCATCTCTATGGTACGAAGGCTTTCCGCTCACGGTACTCGAGGGCTTTGCCTGCGGCGTACCCATTCTGGGCAGTCGCTTGGGGAACTTGGCGATGAGCATCACCCCGCACGTGAACGGTCTATTGTTCGAGGTGAACAACGCCACCGATATTGCCGCCAAGGTACTCGAATTCATCGCTGACCCGGCCGGCGAGACGGCCATGCGCCAAGGCGCGCGGCGCGAATATCAGGAGCACTACACCGGACAACACACCTACCGTCGGTTGATCGAGATTTACAACGCCTGCCTGGCTAATTCGGCAGCCGCGTGAGCCAGGGACGGAAGGATTTGAGACCCAGTGAAAATCGCGGTTTTTGATTACGTCGTTACGCCGAACAACGCCATCGGCATGTGCGTCCGGCGCATGATGGGGTCGCTGGGGCGGGAGCATGAGTTCACCTTATTTTCCTGCACGGTGGATAACCCACTGCCCGATCGCATTCGCTGGATCCGCATTCCGGCCATCCGAAGGCCGCTGGCCTTGCTGTACATCTCCTACCATTTCCTGGCCACCTGGCAGTATTGGTCGCGTGGCGTGGGCAAGCGCGGAGCTCATGATTGGATCTACGCCGTCGAGAGCAATTTCCTGTTCGCCGACATCATCCACGCGCACTTCTGCCATCGCTGGTTTCTGCAAAAGCACTGGAAGCAGTGCGGACTCAGCGGATTGCGCGGCGCCTTCCGCTGGGTGGACCATGCCTTGCACGCCTTGTTCGAGCCCATCGTCTTCCGGCGTGCCAAGCGGATCGCCGTTCCTTCGCTAGGCTTGAAGCGCGAACTCACCGCGCTGTACCCGGACGCGGCCCACAAAATTACCGTGATCTCGAATCCGGTGGACGCCGAGGCCATGGCGCGCCCCGCTAGCTTTGACCGTGAGAGCTACCGGCAGCAACTCGGCGTGAAGCCCGGCGAACTGCTGTTCAACTTTATCGCCATGGGCCAATATGAACGCAAAGGACTACCCTTTCTGCTGGAAGCGATGGCTCAGCGGCCGGACCTCAAATGCCGCCTAGTGGTGATCGGCGGCCAGCCCGATCTGGTGCGTGAATACGAAGCCAAGGTAGCGGCGCTCGGGATTGCCGACCGCGTGAGCTTTGCGGGCATCCAGAAGGACGTACGCCCCTTCCTGTGGGCAAGTGATGCCTTCGTGCTGCCTTCTCTCTACGAAGTATTTCCGTTAGTGGCGCTCGAAGCCGCCGCTGCGGGCTGCCTGTTAATGACTTCGCCACTCAACGGCGTCGAAGAGTTCATGGTGGACGGCGAGAACGGCATCCTGATCGACACGAACCCGGCCGCGGTGGCGAACGGCATCGAACGCCTCGCCGCCATTCCCGTCCCGGAGCGGCAGCGAATGGCGAAATCCGCTGCTCAGTGCATCCGGCAATACACCGCGGAGCGCTACGCCGACGATTGGCGCCGCCTCTACGCCAGCCGGGACTAGTTAGCAGCCACTTGACAAAATGTCATAGGCATAGTTAAACTACACCTAGTTATTCTATGCCTAAAATTGACATGCCTTCGGGTGCCCTGGTGCTGCTGATCCTGCGGGTGTTGCGCGCCGGCCCTTTGCACGGGTACGCCATTGCCCAGCGCATTCACCTGCTGTCCGCCGACGTGCTGCGCGTTGAAGAAGGTTCTCTCTACCCTGCCTTGCAGAAGATCCTCCTGAAGGGCTGGGTGTGCGCCGAGTGGGGAATTTCGGAGACCAACCGTAAGGTGCGCTTCTACCAGTTGACCCCGAATGGCAAAAAGCAGCTCAATGTGGAGCTCGCCGATTATGACCGCGTGAGCGAGGCCATCCAGGCCGTTTTGCGAGGCGCCTAAATGAGCCAGCTCTTCCGCCGTATCGGCTATCTCCTCCGCCGTCGCCAGAATGACCAGGACTTGGCCGGAGAACTGGAGTTCCATCGCGAGATGGCAGCCCGCGAGGGCCGGACCAATCTGGGCAATCCCTTGCGGCTGCGCGAGGAATCGCGCGACGCCTGGGGCTGGACTTGGCTCGAGCGCTTGGCGCAGGACCTCAGCTACGCCGCGCGCCTGTTAGCCAAGTCGCCTGGCTTCACCGTCACCGCGGTGCTGATGCTGGCGCTGGGCATCGGGGTGAATGTGGCGGCCTTTGGCTTCTTCAACCTGATCATGTTCAGCCAACTGCCGGTGCGGGACCCGGACTCGCTCTTGAGCTTCCAGCGCCGCTCGCCCGATGCCTATGCGAGCGATCTGCCTTACCCCACCATGGCCTTCTATCGCGAGCACACCCGCACCCTTTCGGCGGTGCTTGGGGCTGCACACCGCCAACCTGACCACCCAGAACGCCGACAAGCCACTGAAGGGCCATTTCGTCACGACAAACTACTTCAGCGAACTTGGAGTGCCGGTGCTGCTGGGCCGTCGGCTCGATCCCGTGCGCGACGGTGCGCCAGGGGCGGACCCCGTCGCCGTCTTAAGCCATGGATTTTGGCAGCGGCACTATGGCTCCGACCGCGGCATTGTCGGCCAATCGATTCGGCTGAATCGCCAGAGCGCCACCATCGTCGGCGTGGCCGGACCCAACTTTGGCGGTCTTTCGGCGAGCCCCGTAGACCTCTGGCTTCCGATCGAGCAACAGCCGCACTTCATCAGCGGCAGCCATCTGCTTACCAGCTTCAACCCCGATACAGCGCAAGTGATCCTGTGGGGCCGCATGCGGCAAGGTGTCACGCCGAAAATCGTCGAGGCGGAACTGGAACAGCTGGCCGGAGAGTTGCGCAAGCTGCACCCGAAGGAAGTTTGGGAGAAGGAGCGAGTAGCTGCTGAACCAGGCGCCTATGTCCGCATGAACGGCGGACGCGGCACCGGAACGCCGATGAGCCAACGGCAAAAACTCTATCCCATTTTCCTCATCATCGGCAGCCTGGTGTCACGATTCTGGTGGTGGCCTGCGGCAACCTGGGCAGCCTGCTACTAGCGCGCGGAGTGGCGCGCCAGCGTGAAATCTCCATCCGGGTCGCTATCGGCGCAGGCAGTGGACGTTTGGTGGGGCAACTGCTCACTGAGAGCCTCTTGCTGGCCTTGGCTGGCGCGGTGGCCGGCTTGGCCCTGGGCGCCGTCGTGCTAAGGATGCTGCTGCTCTGGACGGATTCCCCACCCTGGCTGGATGC
>JAYVUQ010000422.1:0-7379 GCA_043787785.1 Bryobacteraceae bacterium | reverse complement strand
GATTCCCGCGGCGCCATAGGCTTGATACTCGGCCTGAATTTCGTACACCAAGCCACGTTGTTCGCGGAGTTCGGAAAACAGCCGCGACGATAGGCCTTGCCCCAGCACGCTGGTGAGCACGTGCAGCCGGTAGCGTTCCGCGCTCGCATAGGCGGGCGCGGGCCAGGCAAGACAGAAATACACCTGCCGCGAATGAGCCACTTCCAGCTGTTGTACGGGTTGCCACGTGGGAGGCGGAGTGGGCGCCGCCGGATCGCCACCACGCAATCGCCAGAAGCAATCGTGGACCTGGGCCACAAACTGTTCATGGTCCACATTGCCGGCGGCGGCGACAATCAACCGGCCGGGCACATAGTGCTGGTGGTGAAAGTAGATCACGTCTTCGCGGCTGAACTGGCTGACACGCTCGGCGGTGCCGCTTACCGGACGACCGAAGGCGTGGCCACTCCAGATGGCGCTTTTTAGACTCTGTTCCAAATGAGTTTCGGGCTGGTCGGCTTGGCGCTCAATCTCCTGCAGAATGGCCGCCTGTTCGGAAGCCAAGGCGCGCTCCGGGAAGGTGGAATTCATCAGCAGGTCGCCCATCAGGTCGAGCCCATGGTAGGCATAATCCTGCATCACCGAGGCCACAAAACAGGTGTAGTCCCGCGTGGTGAAAGCGCCCACGCGTCCGCCCACCAGATCGATCTGGCGCGCAATCTGCCGCGCGTCGCGGTTGCTGGTGCCTTGGAAAAGTAGATGTTCGCAAAGGTGAGCCAAGCCATTTTCGTGCGGCGCTTCGTGGCGGGCGCCACAATCCACCAGCAGCCCGGCGGCGATGGCGCGGCTGGCCGGGAGGCGCTCGGTCACCACGCGCACGCCGTTTTCGAGCGTGGTCGATTCGAATTGGGCGGCGGTATGGTTCATCTCGTCATCGGCGCACATCTCTGGCCGTAGCCTTTCTGAGAAAGGAACCCGGGCAGAAGATGTTTCGCTACCCTTGCAGTGTGCGCGAATGCCTGCCGATTAGAAATCCTCAAAAGGCCTTAGAACGTTACCCGGTAAAACCTCGATTCCACTCCCCCTCTTCATGGGTAACTTAGAATAAGAGCAGTGCATTCCTCCGGCCCCAAAAAGCAGAAGACGCTGCGAACGACAGAAATCTCGAAGTCCTATCGCGGCCGCCGCGTGGTGAACGACGTCAGCGTGACGGTGGAACAAGGCGAAGTGGTGGGGCTGCTGGGCCCGAACGGAGCCGGGAAGACGACCTCCTTCTATATGATTGTGGGCCTGGTGTCGCCCGACGCCGGCCAAGTTCTCCTGGACGACGAGGACCTCACCCACATGCCGATGTACGAGCGTGCCCGGCGCGGCATTTCTTACCTGCCGCAGGAGCCGTCGGTGTTTCGCAAGCTGTCGGTAGAGGACAACCTGCTGGCCATTTTGGAGACGCTGCCCATCCCGGGCCACGAACGGCAGGACCGTATGCGGCGCCTGATCAGCCAGTTGGGGCTCGACCAAGTAAGGCAAAGCAAAGGCTACATGCTCTCGGGCGGCGAACGGCGGCGCGTAGAAATCGCGCGCTCTCTCGTCATCGAACCCAGCTTCCTCCTGCTCGACGAACCCTTCTCCGGCATTGACCCTATCCAGGTAATCGAGCTGCAGCGCATCATCTTCGACCTCAAAAAACTGGGCATCGGCATCCTGGTTACCGATCACAACGTCCGCGAAACGCTCGCCGTCACTGACCGGGCCTACATCATCAACAACGGGCAAATCTTCCGCGCGGGCTCGCCCTCGGCACTGGGGCAGGATCCGGAAGTGAAGCGCGTCTACCTGGGCGAGGGCTTTTCCATGCCGGACGGACTGACGGGAAGCGCCCCCATTTGAGCACCTTTCCCGCGGCCCACGAGGCCCAAATTAGCACTTGGCGGCAGCAGGCGGAGCAAGACCGGACGCTCGACGAGCAACTCAGCAATCTCCGACTGGTGACCGCGCTGGTGGGCGTCGTCGTCGCCTGGCTGGTCTTTTCGCGCCAAGCCCTGCCCTTCGCCGCGCTGCTGATTCCCATCGCCGCCTTTGTCGCTCTCGCCATCAAGCACGAGAGAGTCGCCCGCGCGCAGGACCGTGCCCGCCGGGCGATCGCCTTTCATGAAGCCGCCATGCGCCGGAGTAGCTCCGAGTGGATCGGCCATGGCAATGCGGGGGAGCGCTTTCGCGACGCCGCCCACCCCTATGCCGAGGACCTCGACCTCTTCGGCCGCGGCAGCCTTTTTGAGCTCATCGCGCGCACCCGCACCGCCGAGGGGGAACGAACGCTGGCCGATTGGCTGCGCGCCGCCGCATCGATCGGTGAAGTGCGCGCCCGGCAAGGGGCCATCGCCGAACTGGCGCCGCGCGTCAATTGGCGGGAAGCTTACGCGCTGGCCGGCGACGACATCACGTCGCAGGTGGAGGCGAAGTCTGTGGCGGCGTGGGCCACCCGTGAGGCAGTCCACTTCTTCACTGGCGCACGCGTCGTGCTGTTCGCCTTTGTTGCGCTCGAGGTGCTCGCCTTGGTGGCGTGGCTCTTTGGTTACTTGCCCGTGCATTACTTCCTGCTGCTGGCGGGGGGAGCGCTGCTGTTAAACCTGCCGCTGCATGCGCGCGTGCAGCGGGTGGCGGAAGGCTTGCACCAGTCGGCCCGCGATTTGAAGCTGTTTGGCGAACTTGCCGCCAGCGTGGAGGGCGAGTCCTTTACCGCGCCGATGCTGATGGAGGCGCATGCGCGGCTGTCCGGCGCGGCGGGCGCCACTCGGGATCTGGAACGCTTGGTGGAGTTACTGGACTCCTCACGCAACCAGTTCTTTGGCGTCATCGCCCTGCTGCTGCTGTGGGCGCCGCAAGTGGCCCTGGCCCTCGAAGCCTGGCGGCGTCAGCATGGCCGCGACGCCCATCTTTGGATTGCGGCCCTGGGACGGATCGAGGCGCTGCTCTCGCTTGCCGCTTTCTCCTTTGAACATCCGGCCGCCGTTCCGGCGACGCTCTTACCCGGCGGCAAGAGCTTTCAGGGACAAGCGATTGCCCATCCGTTGTTACCCGCCGCCCAAGCCATCGCCAACGATGCCTACCTCAGCGAGGCCGAACCCATCCTGATCGTGAGCGGCTCGAACATGTCGGGCAAGAGCACCCTCTTGCGCGCCATTGGGCTCAACACGGTGCTCGCCTGGTGCGGCGCGCCGGTCTGCTGTGGGTCGCTGACCGTTTCGCCATTGCAGGTGGCCGCCTCCTTGCGCATCGTTGATTCGCTCGGCGAGGGCCGCTCGCGCTTCTATGCCGAAATCCTCAGGCTGCGTCAGATTCTCACTTTGTCGCAAAGTGAACCGGTGCTGTTCCTGCTGGATGAGGTGCTCAGCGGCACCAATTCGCACGACCGCCGGGTGGGTGCCGAGGCCATCATCCGGCAGTTGCTGAGCCACGGAGCGCTGGGCCTGGTAACCACGCATGATCTAGCGCTGACGGCCATGGCCCTCTCTGGCGCGCGCAATGTCCACTTCGCCGACGACTACCTCCACGGCGAGCTTTCGTTCGATTACCGCATGAAAGCGGGCCCTGTACAGCGATCGAATGCCATTCCGCTGATGCGCTCCATCGGTCTGGACGTGTAACCTTTCGCGCCAGCCGGTGAACTTTCGCCGGCCAGTCGCACGGAGCTTTCTGCCGATGCTAACCTTGAGGGGCATGAGTATGCTGTCACCGCGACTCCAGCTTCGCGTTCAGCAAAAGCAGATCCTCACCCCTGGGCTCGTCCAGATGGTGACGGTTCTTCAACTGAACCGGTTGGAGCTGAAGGAAATGATCTCGCAGGAGGTCGCCCAGAACCCCGTCCTCGAGGAGAGCGCCGACGGAGGCGAAGAACTGACTCCGGCCGAAATCCAGTCGCTGCTGGAAGCCGAGCGCGTCGGCAGTGGCGATGCCGATTCGGTCACTGAAGTTACGTCGCAGGTGGTTGCCGAAAGCATCAACGGTTCCGCCTACGAAAACGAAAACGCCCCCACCTACGATGCTGACTCCGCCTCGCCAGCCGCGGAGGGCGTCGATGCCGAGCCGGTGGTGAAGACCGAGACCGACCCTTTCGACCAAATCGACTTTGGCTCTTTCTTCGACGACTACCTCGACCCTGGGTATAAGTCGCCCGCGGGAGAGAATTACGAAAAGCCTTCCTTCGAGACCTTCCTCTCCTCACCCACTACACTCACCTCGCACTTGAATGAACAGCTTTCCCTGGTGGTGATGACGCCACTTCTGCGCGAAGCCGCCGACGCCGTGGTGGGTAACCTGGACGAGAATGGCTACCTGATGAGCCCGATCGAGGAGATCGCCGTGGCCGAACACCTGTCGCTCGCCGATATGGAAGGCGGCCTCAAGATCGTCCAAAGTTGCGACCCGGCGGGCGTCGCCGCGCGCGACTTGCCGGAGTGCCTATTGCTGCAATTGGCCAGCCGCAGCGGCGAAGGCGGCGTGGCGTGGCTGATCGTTTCCCAGCATCTAAAGTTGCTCGAGACAAAGAATTGGCGGGAACTGGTGCGCGTGCTGGGGCGTCCCATCGAGCACATCGAAATCGCCGTCAAAGTGATCCGGACCCTCGATCCGCAGCCCGGCTTACGCTTCTCTAGCGAAACGGTGCGCTCAGTGGAGCCCGACGTCTACATCGTCAAGGACGGTGAGGACTGGGTGATTGAGATGAACGATGAGGACTTGCCCCAGTTGCGCCTCAATACGCAATACCGGCACATGATCGAGAAAGACACCGAACCCAGCAAGGAAGTCCGCAACTACGTCAAGGAGCGCTTCACCTCGGCGCTGATGTTGCTGAAGAATATTGAGCAGCGCAAGCAGACCATCCTCAAAGTCTGCCAGGCCATTGTTGGCCGCCAGCAGGAATTTTTGGAACACGGCCTGGAGCACTTAAAGCCGATGATGATCAAGGACGTTGCCGAAGAGATTGGTGTGCATCCCTCCACGGTCAGCCGCGCGGTGGCGAGTAAGTATGCCCACACGCCGCAGGGGGTTCACGAGCTACGTTACTTTTTCTCAGAGGCCGTGCAAGGCCCCTCCGGCAGCGGCACGCCGCTCGTCTTACTGAAACGCCGGGTAAAGAAAATGATCGACGAGGAGGATTCGTCCAATCCCCTCACCGACGACCAGATCACGGCCCGCCTGCAGTCGGAGGGCATTCAAGTTACTCGGCGCACGGTCGCCAAATATCGCGAAGACTTGAAGATCCCCTCTACCCATCAACGCCGGGTGCGCCACTAATTAATCTCATGCAAATCGCCTACACAGGTAAACCACACGACCTCAGTAAAGAACAAAGTGACCGACTTACCCTTCGGCTGGCCAAGCTTGGCAAGCTGATCGACGGGAAGATGGTGGACGGAAAGTCAACGGAGAAAAAAGCTCATTTTATTTTGAGCCAGCAGCGGCATTTAGCCAAGGCGGAAATTACGCTGCATTACTACGGCCATGACTTGATCGGCATGGCGACGCACGCCGACAAGTTCCGGGCGCTGAACGACGCGCTGGATAAGCTCGAGCAGCAGGCGCTGAAGCTCCGGCAGAAATACCTGGATTCGAAGCACCTCGAAGTTTCGATCAAGGTAAAGCCGGTGATCGAGCCGGTGGAAGCCGTAAACGGCAAGCCGAAGGCGAAAGCCAAGTTGGCCAAGCCACGCATCTACCGCGTCCGTTACGGCGAAGCACCAAAGCCCATGGTGCCGGAAGAAGCGGTGCTCGAAGTTGGGAAGCGGGATAACTATTTTGTCTTTGAAGACCCGGAAAATGGGGGCTTCAGTGTGCTAATCCGCCGCCCCGATGGCAACTTCGACCTCATCGAACCCAACGCCGCATGAAGCCCGCCCGCCGCCAACCTGCCGGCAAAAAGCCTCGTCCTGAGCTCGTCGTCATCACGGGGCTCAGCGGGTCCGGCAAGGGCACGGCGCTTAAGGTTTTCGAGGACCTTGGCTACTACTGCGTCGATCATCTACCGATCGACTTGATTCCGAAGTTCGCCGAACTGGCGCTCGATTCGCCCAACATCCGGTCCGCCGCCCTGGTCATCGATATCCGCGAGGGCAGCAACCTCACGCGCTTCCCCGCCCTCTTTAAGAAGCTCCGCAACCAGTTGCAGGCGAAGCTGGTGTTTCTGGAGGCGGACGATGACGCCATTCTGCGGCGCTTTAGCGAAACGCGCCGCCCGCATCCGCTGGGCCCTGGCCGGTCTGTCCTGCGCAGCATCGCCGATGAGCGCGTGAGCCTGGCGCCGATTCGCGCGCTGGCCGACCATGTCATCGATACCTCGAAGTTCAACGTCCATGAACTGCGCCAGTCGATTGAAGAGACCTTTCGCGGCGAATCCACCGAAGGCAAGCTGATGATCTACGTCAACAGCTTCGGGTTCCGGCACGGCGTGCCGCTCGACTCGGACCTGGTTTTTGACGTCCGCTTTCTGCCCAACCCCAACTACATTCCGGAAATGAAGAAGCTCACCGGCAGGCACCCCAAGGTGGCGGCCTTCATCCGGTCTTTTGAGCAGACCAACGAGTTCATCAAGCGCATTGGCGACTTGCTGGTCTACCTGCTGCCCCACTACATTCGCGAGGGCAAAAGCTATCTCACCATTTCGATCGGCTGCACGGGTGGCCACCACCGCTCGGTGATGATGGCCGACGAAGTCCGCAAGTTTCTGTCCGGCTCCGGCTACCACGTCAAAGTGACGCATCGCGACATCATGAAGTAGCACCCCCTTCTCCCTTCTCCTCCCTACTGTAGGCCTCTCCCACATCGGCCCCCCCCAAATATAGTCGGAGCAAGTTGTAACCCTTAGACCCAGCTTAACTTACGGATATTTTGATAACGATGTCTCAATAATAGTAAGCGTGGCCAAATTCTACATAGGCCTTTCACCTGACAGGATGGCCCTATCGGCGACTCTAGTGCGTGCCGATTAGGTCTAAGGGAGAAAGCTTGAGCGAAGCGCAGGCCATACTGGAACATTTGCTGGTCGTCGACCCGGAGCCGGACGCTCGGGATTCGATTTCGAGCCGTCTGCGCAATTCCGGCTACCAGGTGAGTTCGGCGAGCGCTGGCCGGCAGTTGCTGGAGCAACTCAACAGTGGCACCTTCGCCCTCATCGTGCTCGACCGCGCCTTGGCCGACCTCCAAACCCTCAAGCAGATCCGCGCCAAGCACTCGGCAGCCTTGCTACCGGTGATTTATCTCACCGATGGCACGCAGAAGTTGGCCGAAGCTCTAGACGCCGGCGCGAACGACTATATCGCCCGCCCCATCGACTATCCGGTGGCCCTGGGCCGGATTCGCGCCCAACTGGATCGCCGCGCCGCCGAAATGGCAGCTCTTCG